>CAYSIP010000082.1:0-10421 GCA_964431055.1 uncultured Corynebacterium sp.
GACGTGCCATGTGGTACGTACCTTTCGGGTTGTTACGGTGGTTTTCTCCCTACTCATCCCCACCAGACGATGCTTTTCCCGGACCGATGACCGGGAGATGGACCGTGATTCGTGGGGCTTCAGCCACCGTGGCCGAAGGTGAGTGTGACACTCGCAGGGGCGGCGTTGAGCAACCCCGCGGCGTGTGCCGTGGAGGAGGGAGGCGGTTTGCTTTACTTGTAGCGGTAGACGATGCGTCCGCGGGTCAGGTCGTACGGAGACAGCTCCACAACGACGCGATCCTCGGGCAGGATACGGATGTAGTGCTGGCGCATCTTGCCACTGATGTGAGCGAGAACCTTGTGCCCGTTGTCGAGCTCGACACGGAACATTGCATTCGGCAGGGGCTCGACAATGCGTCCCTCAACCTCGATGGCGCCTTCCTTAGCCATATCCTCCACATTCCTGGTGCCGACCGACGCCGGCGAGGCTGTCGGTGTAGTGGTGGCACCTTAATTTCAACATGTCCACTGCAAGCGTATATGCGGGAGCACATACACCGTTGGATGATCTTACCGGCGGGAGGACGGAAAAACAAACCCCTGCCTTCGACCTCTCGCTCCGGGCCAGGCAGGTCACACCCCTCCGAGGGTGGCCCCGGAGGAGTCGGGATCAGTAGATGTAGACCATGTCACCGATCTGAAGGTCATCAAAGTACGTCACGGCATCCCCGTGGTTGAGACGGATGCAGCCGGCCGAGAGATTGGAAGGGTCCCCCTGGTGGAAGGCGTGGCCGTTGTAGGTGAAGTACACCGCGTACGGCATGGGCGCGTTGTTGAACTCGCGGGAGACCTCGTCCTTGACCTTTCGGTTGACGTAGAACGCGCCGCGCGGGGTGTCCTGGCCTGGTCGCCCCGGCCCCATCGTGACTGCGCCGTGGGTGACCTCACCGTCGCGCTGCAGCCAGGTGCGACGGCCGTCGATGTCGACGCACGCACGGGCGGCCGGCGGGCAGGAGCCGAAGTCAAAACCCGGGGCCTCGGCGGGGGCGGGTTCCCCGGCGTCCGCGGTCTCGAAGACCGGAGCGGGATCCGGTTCCGGGGCGGGTTCCGGGGCGCGCTCGGCGATCAGACCCGGGAATGCGCCCTCCACCGCGCCGTCGACGGCTCCCCGGAAAATCTCGGCGGGCAACGGGGGCAGGACCGCCGCCTGCTGGTGCAGGGTGGAACGGGTGTTCCAGGCGGTGTCACGCAATCCGGTGTCGACGGTGGTGGCGATCCCCTCCGGGGAGGATGACCCGACCGGCAGCTGCGGCAGCACCGGGGCGGCGGAAGCCACCGCCGGGGCGGCGAACAAGGTCGCGGCGGTGGCCACAGCGGCGAATAAGGAGGTGAAGCGGCGCTTCAGCACGGAAGATGCGTGACGTGGCAGGGACATGGGGAGCAGTATAAACCCTGCCAGGACCGGGCACCCGGTAAACACCCCCCGAACCCGCTCCCCCACCCCGGACACTCAGGGGTGGGAGGAAACCACGGCAGGGGCGGTCAGTAGATGTGGACCATGTCGCCGATCTGCAGGGTGTTGAAGTAAGTGACGGCATCGGCGTGGTTCAGCCGGATGCAGCCGGCTGACCCGGTCCCCAGATCCCCCTCATGGAAGGCATGGCCGTTGTTGGTGAAGTACACCGAATAAGGCATGGGGGCGTTGTTGAACTCGTAGGAGACCTCGTCCCGGACCTTGCGGGTGACGTAATGCGTGCCGCGCGGGGTCTCCTGTCCGAGGCGGCCGATCGCGATCGGGACGGGTCCGTAGCTGACCTGGCCCCCCTGCTGCAGCCAGGTGCGCTTGCCGGCGAGGTCGACGCAGGAGCGGGCGCTCGGCGGGCAGGAGCCACGGTCGAAGGCCGCGGGCGCGGGCTGCGGAGGGGGTGTCTGCTCCGGGGCGGAGGGGTGGGTGCGCTCGTCGATCAGGCCCGGAAAGAGTCCATCGACGGCCGCGTCGATCCCGTCACGGGAACTGCCGGCGAGCTCCGGGGGGAGCTGCCCGACCTGGTCGTGCACACCCCCGCGCAGCTCCCAGGCCCCGTCACGGGCGGCGGCGTTGGCGTCCTGCAGTGCCTGAGATGAGCTCTGCGGCAGGGCGGGTTGGGCGGTTGCGGTCGGCGGGAACGGAGCGACGAGAAGTCCGGCCAGGAGGACGCCGGCGACGAGAAAAAACAACACGGCACGTCTGGACAGGGTCGGCAGGGCGGGCATTGAGGTGAAGGTGGGCGCAGTCATAACCCGAGCATATTACCTCAGCAAGTGATGTGCACCACATTGACCGGAATGGGTCGGAAGTCGACGATTCGGTCCAGGCCACTCTAGGAGCGAGGGGTCAGGATGCGCGGCCCGTCCGCGGTCGCGGCGACGGTGTGTTCCCAGTGGGCGGCGACGGAACCATCGAGGGTGACCACCGTCCAGTCATCGTCGAGCACCGCGGAATCCGCCGTGCCCAGGGTCAGCATGGGCTCAATGGCCAACACGGAACCCTCCTGGATCACCGGACCCCGGTTGGGACGGCCCTCATTGGCCAGGTAGGGATCCTCGTGCATGGTGCGGCCGATGCCGTGGCCACCGTAACCGTCGACGATTCCCAGGGACACGCCGAATTTCTGCTCAGCCTTGCGGGTGGCCACCTCGAGAGCGTGGGAGACGTCCGTCAACCGGTTGCCCGGCACCATCGCCTTCAGCCCCTGCATCAACACCCATTCCGTGGCCTGATTGAGCGCCTCGACGTCCTCGTCGAGTTCACCGACGCCGAAGGACCAGGCGGAGTCCCCCACCCACCCCTCGAAGGTGGCGCCGCAATCGACGGAGACGAAGTCACCGGGTTCGAGCACCGTATCGGCGCCGGGAATGCCGTGCACGATGACGTCGTTGACGGAAGTGCAGATGGAACCCGGGAAACCCTGGTAGCCCTTGAAGGTGGGGATCGCCCCGGCCTCACGGATGACGGTCTCGGCGACCTCGTCGAGCTGGAGTGTCGTCACTCCGGGGGCGGCCACGTCGCGCACGGCCTGCAGAGTGCGGCCCACGATCTCTCCGGCGGCCTGCATGGCGTCGAGCTCACCGGGGGTCTTGGCCGCGATGGCGCGCTTCTTGGAGCGGAATCCCATGGGGTCTCCTTGGTCTGGTTGAGCGGGGGGTGTCGTCCGCTTCAGTGTGCCCCGGAGTGACCGGGAATGGAAAAAGACCGGCTCCCGAGTGATCGGAACCGGCCCCTGTGATCGCGTGGTCCGCGGCTACCTGCCCAAGGCGGCCATGGCGCGGTTGTTGATCTCCTCGACCTCACCCACGGCGTCGATCGGGATGATCGCATCGCCGTAATGGGAGATGAGCGGCTTGGTCTCGTCGTGGTAGACGCCCAGGCGGGTGCGGATGGTCTCCTCGTTGTCGTCCGCGCGGCCACGGGCGAGCATGCGCTCGACGACGACATCCTCGGCGACGTTGAAGTTCAACACGCCATCGAGTTCCAGCCCCTTCTCCTGCAGCAGGCCGGCCAGGATCTCGGCCTGCTCCACGGTGCGGGGGAAGCCGTCCAGGAGGAAGCCGTTCTCCGCGTCAGTCTCCGCCAGACGGGACTTGACCATGCGAGCGGTGACGTCGGTCGGCACCAGTTTGCCGGCGTCGATGTAACCCTTGGCCTCGATTCCGAGCGGGGTGCCCTCACCGATGTTGGCGCGGAACAGGTCGCCGGTGGAGATGTGCGGCACGCCGAGCTTCTCGGAGAGCAGGGCGGCCTGGGTGCCCTTGCCGGCACCGGGGGGTCCGAGGAGTACGAGTCTCATTTGAGCAGTCCTTCGTAGTTGCTTTGGAGAAGCTGACTTTCGATCTGCTTCACCGTGGTCAGGGCGACCGACACCATGATCAGGATGGCGGTGCCGCCGAACGCCGTCATGCCGGCACTGGAGGCACCGACACCCATGTCGAGCGCGATATTCGGCAGAACGGCGATGATGCCGAGGTAGGCGGCGCCAACGAAGAGCAGTCGGTTCATCACGAATGCGAGATACTCCGCAGTCGGCCGACCCGGGCGGATACCCGGGATGAATCCACCGTACTTCTTCATGTTCTCGGCCTGCTCGTGCGGGTCGTACTGCACGGAGACGTAGAAGTAGGAGAAGAAGATGATCAGGACGAAGTACAGGACGATGTACTGCCAGGAGGAGGGGGTCTGCAGGTACTGGATGACGTTGCGCTGCCACCAGTTGTCCGGCGGCACCGCGGCGCCCGAGTTGACGATCTGGGTGATCAGCACCGGCATGTAGATCAGCGAGGAGGCGAAGATGACCGGGATGACGCCGGCCTGGTTGACCTTCAGCGGCAGGTAGGTGGAGGAACCGCCGTACTGGCGACGACCCACCATGCGCTTGGCGTACTGCACCGGAATACGTCGCTGGCCCTGCTCGACGAAGACCACACCGATGACCAGGATGACCACTGCCACGACGACACCGGTGAACACCAGGCCACCGGAGGAGGTCAGGATGCTCATGCCGTCGGTCGGGATGCGGGTGGCGATGCCGGCGAAGATGAGCAGCGACATACCGTTGCCGACGCCCTTCTCCGTGATCAGCTCGCCGATCCACATCACGAGGATGGCGCCCGAGGTCATCGTGATGACGAGGATCGCCAGGTCCCACAGGGTGCGGTCCGCGTTCAGGACCTGCACACCCGCTCCCAGCAGCTGCTCCCGGTCAGCCAGGGCGACGATGCCCGCGGACTGCAGGAGCGCCAGCGCCAGGGTCAGGTACCGGGTGTACTGGTTCATCTTCGCCTGGCCGGACTGCCCCTCCTTCTTCAGTTCTTCGAAGTGGGGGATCACCACCGTCAGCAGCTGGACGATGATGGAGGCGGTGATGAAAGGCATCACGCCGATGGCGAACACCGACAGCTGCAGTAGCGCGCCTCCCGAGAACAGGTTGATCAGCGAATAGACGCTGCCCTGCTCATCGGTCAGTTCACGCAGTCGACCGCTGATCGACGCGTAGTCCACACCCGGGGACGGGATCTGCGCACCGACACGGTAGAGGATGACCATCAGGACCGTGAAGATGATCTTCTTCCGCAGATCAACGTCCTTGAATGCCTGGATAATGGCGGACACATAGCCTCCTGGCCTCCCGCATCCCCGGCGAAGACGTCCATACGGGATCGGCGGGTAGGTGATTCGGGAAAGTTGATTATTGAGAAGTTTTCCGGGGCGTGACCGGGCAGCTCAGAGGGCCGGGCACGCCCGGCACCACGCCCTACAGGTATACGACTCTGTTACCTTACCAACACGTCATGCCAGGCGCTGCCCTCAGGGAACCATAACCTTCCCTTCCGCTGCCCCAGCATCCGCCACGCCTCTCGGGAGCACCGGTTGCATGCCCGCCGGACGGCTATCGTGATATTCACCACGGCCCCCCGGGCGAAACCGGGAGACCCACCCCGAAGGGGGTGTTCCTGCTAGGCGGGCCAGACACAACGAATCCACGTCCACCACCCACACCCACCCCGGGGAACCACCACCCCGCCCGAGCCACTCAGATCCCGGAAGAACCCATGCCGCAGCACCCGACGCCCGCCCCGCAACCCACCCCGCCCGGACGGGGCTGACCAATGGCGGGAGGAAACCGTGACGCCGGGCGCACCGTCACCGCCAAGGTGCTGTCCATCCTGGCAGCATTCGAGCAGGAGCCGCGCCCGCTGGCACTGACCGAGATCGCCGAGCTGGCCGACCTGCCCCTGAGCACGGCGCACCGCCTGGTGGGCGAACTCGCCGCCTCCAGCTTCATCTCCCGGAACGCGGAGGGCCGGTACCAGCTGGGGTTGCGCATCTGGGAGCTCGCGCAGAACGTCGGCCGTCAGCTGCGTGAGTCTGCCCACCCACACGTCCAGGACCTGTACTCCCTGACGGCGGAGACTTCCCAGCTCGCGGTGCGTGACGGGCACGAGGCGTTGTACATCACCCGCGTCTACGGCACCCGCCGGGTACCCCGCACCTCCCGGGCCGGCGGACGTCTCCCGCTGAACGCCACGGCCGTCGGCAAGGTTCTGCTGGCCTTCGAGGAGCCGTGGGTGCGCGACTCCTACCTGAATCTCGAGCTGCCCAGGACCGCGGGACGCGCGATCACCAACCCGGCGCGCCTGGCCACCGAACTCGAGCAGGTGCGCGAAAAAGGTTATGCGATGACCCTCGAGGAGCTGCGCCGCGGGACTTGTTCCATCGCAGTGCCGGTGTTTCACACCGGGCAGGTGGGCGCCGGTCTGGGCCTGGTGCTGCCGACCGACCGTGCCAACAGTCGCGAACGCCATCTCCCCGCGTTGCGGGCGGTGGCAAAGCGCATCGAGCAGGCCACCGCCCACATCCCGCTCGAGACTCTGCTCGACTCGCACCGCACCGAACGCGGCCAGAAGTAACCGTCCATCCGGTGGAGAATCCGCGCGGAGCGGGTTTTCCGGTCACCGCGGCGACCCATTCCCCTCCCCTCCCCCGCCCGGCCTCCCCGGGCGGGGTTTCCCACGCCAGGGACATCGATGCAGATCACAACCGCTATTTGCCAGTGATCTGAAACACGTGATGGGCGGCGCCGCTAGTCACTTCCATCCAGCGGAAGCCTTTGCTCGCCCCCAGGGCCCTGACCGGTCAGGATGATCCTCAAGCAAGACAGGTGATGCGCATCACGCAGAGCCTGGACGCTGCCAGATTTCACCCCATGGGCTGAGCATGTCGCTTCGACGCAGCCTTGGACAGGAGACGAGATGACTACCCCAACCCCGACCACCACGGTTCCCGCCACCGGAGGATGCCCCTTCGGATACGGCGCTGAACAGACCGACCACCACGGCTATGAGCCGTTCCAGATGAAGGATCCGTTCCCCTCCTACGCGCAGCTGCGTGAGGAGGAGCCGGTGATGTTCGATGAGCGCATCGGTTATTGGGTCGTCACCCGCTACGACGACATCAAATCCGTCTTCGAGGACTGGGAGACCTTCTCCTCGGAAAACGCCCAGGCCCCGGTCCGCAAGCGCGGCCCGCAGGCGACGAAGATCATGGAGGAGGGCGGCTTCACCGCCTACTCGGGCCTGTCCGCCCGCATCCCCCCGGAGCACACCCGCATCCGCGAGATCGCCCAGAAGATGTTCACCCCGCGTCGTTACAAGGCACTTGAGCCGGAGATCCGCGCCAACGTCGTCTCCCGCCTCGAGGCCATGCTCGCCCGGGAGAACCGCGCCGGTGAGATGGTGAAGGACCTGGCCTATGACATCCCCACCATCACAATTCTCACCCTGATCGGAGCCGACACCTCCCAGGTGGACACCTACAAGCGGTGGAGCGACTCCCGCGCCGCCATGACCTGGGGTGACCTGAGCGACGAGGAACAGATCCCCCACGCCCACAACCTGGTCGAGTACTGGCAGGAGTGCCAGCGCATGGTCGCCGAGGCGCACGCCAACGGCGGGGACGACCTCACCGCCGACCTGGTCCGCGCCCAGGAGGAGGGGGCGGAGATCACCGACCACGAGATCGCCTCCCTGCTGTACTCCCTGCTGTTCGCCGGCCACGAGACCACCACCACGCTGATCGCCAACAGCTTCCGTGTGCTGCTCGACCACCGCGACCAGTGGGAGCAGCTGATCGAGAACCCGAAGCTGATCAACAAGGCCGTGGACGAGGTCCTGCGTTACTCGGGTTCGATCGTCGGCTGGCGCCGTAAGGCTCTCACGGACACCGAGGTCGGGGGCGTGAAGATCGCCGAGGGCGACGGTCTGCTCCTGCTGATGGGTTCCGCCAACCGCGACGAGGCCCGCTTCGAGAACGGCGAGGAGTTCGACATCTCCCGCCCCAACGCACGCGAACACCTCTCCTTCGGCTTCGGCATCCACTACTGCCTGGGCAACATGCTCGCCAAGCTGCAGGCCAGGATCTGCCTCGAGGAGGCCACGAAACTGGTTCCCTCTCTGCGTCTGACCCACGACGCCGACGTCGACTTCCGCGAGAACCTCTCCTTCCGCGTCCCCGTGACCGTCCCGGTCACCTGGGGCGCCTGAAACCCCACCCCTGCTGAGGAGTCATCATGACTGAGCACACCACCACCCCCTACATCCAGACTTTCGATGAGGACCGCGGACCGGCCCTGGAGGTCCTCGGTGGCAAGGGCGCCTCCCTGGTCTCCATGACCGCCGCGGGCATGCCGGTCCCACCCGGTTTCGTGGTCACCACCTCCTGCTTCGACGCTTTCGTCCGGGAGGCCGGCATCGCCGACGACATCACCCGCCTGCTGGAGGACCTCGACGCCGACGACGTCGCCGAGGTCGACCGGGTTTCCGCCATCATCCGTGAGGAACTGTGCAACCTCCCCGTCCCCGAGGAGCCCCGCAAGGCCGTGCACACCGCCCACCGGGCGCTGATGGAGCAGTGTGGCGGCGACGTCCCGGTGGCCGTCCGCTCATCGGCCACCGCTGAGGACCTGCCGGAGGCGTCCTTCGCCGGCCAGCAGGACACCTACCTGTGGCAGATCGGCCTGGAGGCCGTGACGGAGCACATCCGGAAGTGCTGGGCCTCCCTGTTCACCTCACGGGCGATCATCTACCGCCTGAAGAACAACATCCCGAATGAGGGCCTCTCGATGGCCGTGGTGGTCCAGAAAATGGTCAACGCGCGTGTCGCCGGCGTCGCCATCACCATGAACCCCTCGAACGGCGACCGCTCCAAGCTCACGATCGACTCCTCCTGGGGGGTGGGTGAGATGGTGGTCTCCGGTGAGGTCACCCCGGACAACATCATCCTGGACAAGATCACCCTTCAGGTCGTCTCCGAGCACATCGGCACCAAGCACGCCGAGCTGGTGCCCGACGCGGCCTCCGGCTCCCTTATCGAACAGAAGGTCCCCGCCGAGCGCGCCGCAGTGCGCAGCCTCACCGACGCAGAGCTCAAGGCTGTCGCCCAGATGGCCAAACGAGCGGAGAAGCACTACCGCTGCCCGCAGGACATCGAGTGGGCGCTGGACGCTGATCTACCGGACGGGCAGAACCTGCTGCTCCTGCAGTCCCGCCCGGAGACCGTCCACTCCCACGGCAATGGAATCCCCGCACCGACGAAGGACACCGCGGCCGACAGTGCGGCCGCCGCCTCCCCTGCAACCGGCGCCTTCGACCTCAGTTCCATCACCGCCGCCCTGGGAATCAAGTAGCGGCCGCGTCGCCCGCCGACGGCCCACCCACCTCATCCTCCTCACCATTCAGGAGTCATCATGACCAACAAATCCTTCCCGAAGCCCTCCGACCTGCAGGTGCCTGTCGGCGCCGAAGGCTGGGAGAAGATCTACCCCTATTACCTCGTCTTCCAGGACGCCCTGAAGGACAAGGAAAATGAGAAGTTCTGGTTCTGCGACTCCCAGCACTGGCCGACCGTCTTCAAGCCCTTCGAGACCATCGGCGGTGAGTTCGCCGTCAAGTGCCTGGGTCAGTACAACGCCCGCCATCTGATGATCCCGAACGCCAACGGCATCGAGTTCCGCGTCCATCTCGGTTACCTCTACATGTCACCGGTCCCCGTGCCGCAGGAGGAGATCGCCGAGCGGATCCCGGAGTTCCAGGCGCGCATCACCCACTACTTCCAGAACTGGGACTCACTGCTGGAGCAGTGGAAACTCAAGGTGCGCGGAACCATCGACGAGCTTGAGTCGCTGAGCTTCGACCGGTTGCCGGACATGGTTCCCATGGACGACATCGTCACCGGCAAAGCGAAGGACGGTTCGGAGGTGCTGCTGGAGAACTACGACAAGCTGATCTCCCTGACCTACCAGAACTGGCAGTACCACTTCGAGTTCCTGAACCTCGGTTACATCGCCTACCTGGACTTCTTCAACTACTGCAAGGAGATTTTCCCCGATATCCCGGACCAGTCCATCGCCACGATGGTGCAGGGCGTGGACATGGAACTGTTCCGCCCGGACGATGAGCTCAAGGAACTGTCGCTACTCGCCGTCGAGCTGGGACTCCAGCCGCATTTCGCGAACCCGGACGATCCCGAAGCGGTCCTGGACCTGATCGCCGCAGCCGAGGGCGGCGACCGGTGGCTGCAGCGCTGGGAGCAGGCACAGGACCCGTGGTTCAACTTCACGGTGGGCAACGGCTTCTACGGCCACGACAAATACTGGAACGAGCACTTCGAGATCCCGCTCAGCTACATCAAGGACTACATCCGCCGCCTCGACGAGGGCCAGCAGATCATGCGCCCGACGGCCGAGCTGCTCGTAGAGAAGGAGCGGATCGTCGAGGAGTACCGCGAGCTGCTGACCGGTGAGCAGCTGACCACCTTCGACGCCAAGCGTTCCCTGGCGGCCACCGCGTACCCGTACGTGGAGAACCACAACTTCTACATCGAGCACTGGACCATGGGCGTGTTCTGGC
>CAYSIP010000083.1:0-2835 GCA_964431055.1 uncultured Corynebacterium sp.
ACCTTGATGGGCATGGGTGGTGCGACCGTCGCCATGGGTCTGCTGCCCACCTACGCCGCGATCGGGATCGCCGCCCCGATCCTGCTGGTTCTCCTGCGCATCCTGCAGGGCATTTCCGCCGGCGGCGAGTGGGGCGGCGCGGCGTTGATCGCCGTCGAGCACGCCCCCACCAACCGACGCGGTTTCTTCGGCGCGTTTCCGCAGGTGGGCGTGCCGGCCGGTATGCTGCTGGCCACCCTGTTCATGCTGGCCGTGACCACCGTGCTCACCCCGGAGCAGTTCGAGGCCTGGGGCTGGCGCATCCCGTTCGTCTCCAGCCTGGTACTGATCTTCATCGGTTTCTACATCCGTCGCCTGGTCGAGGAGTCCCCGGTCTTCTCCGAGATGGAGGAGCTCAAGCAGAAGGCCTCGGCCCCGCTCTCCGAGTTGTTCCGCAACCACTCCAAGGTCGTCCTGCTCGCCGCCCTCATCTTCGCCGGCGTCAACGCAGCCGGTTATCTCGCCATCGCGTTCTTCGTCTCCTACGGCACGAACGTCCTCGGAATGGATCGCCCGGTGGTCCTCGCCCTGACCTCCGTCACGGCCATCGCCTGGATCGTCGCCACCCTCTACTTCGGGGCAGTTTCCGACCGAATCGGCCGCAGGCGCACCTTCGCCTTCGGCTACATCGCGATGATCCTGTGGGCGATCCCTACCTGGCTGCTCATCGACACCGCCAACCCGCTGCTGTTCGGCATCGCCGTGGTTGTGCTGGGCACCCTGCTGGGCATCACCTACGGCCCACAGCCGGCCCTGTACGCGGAGATGTTCCCCGCCAGCGTCCGCCTCTCGGGTGTGTCCATCGGTTACGCGATCGGCTCCATCATCGGAGGCGCCTTCGCCCCGATGATCGCGGAGCTGCTGCTCGACAGCACCGGAAGCTCCCTGAGTATCGGCATCTACATCGCGGTCATCTCGGCCATTTCCCTCGCGGCCGTGCTCATGGTGCCCAAGGGCATCCAGGGCAGGAACCTGCACGAGTGACCGTCCCCCGGTGATGCCGCCCCACCCCACCCAGGGTGCGGGTGGCATCAACCATTCGGACCTGGTGACCCGCGCCCACGGTTTTCCTCACCACCCGCGCTGGGCCTTCAGCCAGGCGTTCGCCCGCGGCACCGCCTCGGCGATTTTCGACGCCGAGGTCGGGGCCGACCCTTCCGGGGTCTGGGCGGACAACGCCGCCGCCACACTGTGGATGCGCACGGCGGTCTCGACCTCGTAATAGTCATCGGCAAACATGGACCGGTCCCAGGCCGGGTAGCGTGCCTCGATCTCCGGGACGACGGATTCTGACTGCGCCATCAACGCTCCGGCGATGCCCGCCAGGACGTCACCGGATCCGGCGGTGGCACCCCAGGAGGAACCGGTGTCGATGACGCGCACGCGTATGCCATGGGCGATGACCGTGTGCCGGCCCTTGAGGAGGATTCCACAGTTCAGGTCGAGGGCCATGGCACGGGCCGCCTCGAGACGGTCGGCGTCCGGATTCGGAATCTCCGTCTCCAGGGAATCCGCGAGGCGACGGAACTCACCGGCGTGCGGGGTCAACAACGTCTTCGCGGAGCGTCGCCGCAGCTTGTCCCGCAGCTCCGCGTGCTGGGAGAGCAGGGTGATCCCGTCGGCGTCGATGAGCAGCGGTTCCGGACGGTCCAACAGTTGAGCCAGCTCGGATCGCGCGGGTTCATCGGTACCCCGCCCCGGACCGACCACCCACGCCTGCACACGACCGGCACTGTCGACGTCGTCGTGGGCGATGACCTCCGGCAGCGCCCGGACGACCTCGGCCCAGCCGCTGCCGACGTAACGCACCAGGGAGCTGGTCGCCCGTACCGCACCGGCGGCGCAGAGGACCGCAGCCCCGCGGTAGGTGTCCGACCCCGCGCAGATGCCGACCACTCCCCCGCTGTACTTGTCGGAACCCGCCCCCGGTTCGGTGCCCAGACTGAAAAAGCCCCGACCAACCGGTGTCAGGTCGATCTTGTCGCTGAGGGACCAGTCGTAGGGCTGGTCATCCGGAGCCCAGGCGCGGTGGCACTGGATCTCCGGGGCGCCTTCGCTGAAATCCTGGAAGAACACGTCGTGCAGCTGCTGTTCCAGGGACAGGGGTAAAGGACCGTTCGTGGTGGAAAGCGTCAGATCCGCCACCAGCACCTCACCGCAGTCCGCGGCCACGGCGTGCGCCCGGCGCAGGCCGCCGAAGGTGATCGTGACGTCGGCCTGCACGTGGGCCGGCACCACCTGGGTGCGCAGGCCCGAGGCTTCTTCCCCGTAGCCGCGGGCCTGGACCGTCACCTTTTCCGGCAGTGCCCCGGTGTCGGCGGTGATGCCGGAGGGGACGTCGATCGCGAGGATCGGGATGCGCATGGAGCGACTGTCGTCCAGCAATTCCGCCACCTCGGGTGCCAGGCCGCCCGAGCCGCCGATCCCGAGGATGCCGTCGATGAACAACCGGTAGGGCTGCGGCAGCGGGAGTTCGTCGAGCACCCGGCCGCCCTGCCCGGTGAAATCCTGCAGCGCGGGTTCGTGAACGCGGCCATCACGGCCCAGCAGCACCGCGTCGACGGCGTGGCCGGCCTCCGACAGCAGCGCGCCGGCGTAGAGGGCGTCGCCCCCGTTCCCGCCCGAACCAACCAGCAGCAGAATTCGACCCCCCTCCGAGGACCGCGGGCGCGAGGCAGCCAACATCACCTCCGCGGCAGCGGCCACCGCACGGGCGGCCTCCTGCATGAGTTGATCGGCGGCGGACTGCTTGTCGAGCAGCACCTGCTCGGCCCGGCGGACCTGGTCAACGGAGAA
>CAYSIP010000083.1:2935-10326 GCA_964431055.1 uncultured Corynebacterium sp.
CGGACTGCTTGTCGAGCAGCACCTGCTCGGCCCGGCGGACCTGGTCAACGGAGAAGACGAAGCTCATGGTGTCCAACGTACCGCGCTACGGTGGCCCCATGACGAGAACGGAAGGGCCGACCCGGCCCCTGATCGCGGGAGCGTTGATCGCCTACTCCGCGGTGGTGGTGGCGCTGACGACGCTGAAGTCTTTCTTCACCATCGGCCTGCTCTGGAAGCCGGAGAACCAGCGGGTCCGCTCCCTGGAGCTGATCCCCTTCGACAATTTCTTCACCTCGGCCACCTGGTTCGGGCCGGTGTTCAACACCGTCGGCAATATCGCGCTGTTCGTGCCCTTCGGCATGATGGCGGTGATGTTGTGGCGCGGGGCCCGGCGCCCCGTTCTGCGCACCGCGCTCGTCGGCCTGTTGTTCAGCCTGGTGATCGAGGCGGTCCAGTTCATCTTCTCCCTGGGACGCACGGACGTCGACGATCTGCTCCTCAACACCCTGGGCGCGGCGCTGGGCGCCTGGCTCGCGCTGCTCGGCGGCCGGCGCTGGCGGTCATTCCTCGTCGGTCTGACCCTGCTCGCCGTGGTGGTCTTCGTGGTGCTGGTGATCCTGGGTCCCTCACTGGGTGATCCCTCCCAGATCACCCCGGTGGGTTAGTCCTCCTGGCAGCCGGGGCACCAGAACAGGTTGCGTCCCTCCATCACCTGCTCGGTAATCGGTGTCCCGCAGAGATAGCAGGGCTGCCCGGCGCGCCGGTAGACGTAGACCTCACCGCCGTGATCGTCCTTGCGCGGGTCGCGTCCCATGGCCTCGGGGGTGTGCTCATCACGTACGGTGTCGATGCGGCCGCGTTCCACCCCGATGGCCATCAGCCCGACGAGGTCCGCCCAGATGGAGTCGAATTCCGCATCCGACAGCTGGTTGCCCCGCCGGAACGGGGAGATCCCGAGGCGGAAGAGGGTTTCGGCACGGTAGATGTTGCCCACCCCGGCGTAGAGCTTCTGGTCCATGAGCATGGAGCCGATGCTGCGGCGGCTCTTCATCACCTTCGGGCGGATGAGGTCGGGGTTGGCGTCCGGGCGGATGGGGTCCTCCCCTGCCTTGCCGACGACCGCGTCCCGGTCCACGTCGGTGATCAGGCGGCACCACTGCGGGCCGCGCAGGTTGGCGGCGGTGTCCCCGTTGTCGATGCGCAACCGGATCTGCCCCCACACGTCCCCGCTCGGTTCGAAACGCAGCGAGCCGATCAGGCCGAGGTGGAGGTAGACGATGTGCTCAGGGTGGTCGAGGTCGAAGTCGATGAACAGATGCTTGCCGACGGCCTCCGCGTGCGCGATGCGGTGTCCGTCCAGTGTGGCGGCCTCCGCGGCGAAACGGCCCTGCGGTGAGGTCACTGTGAGGTCCCGCTCGCGGAAGTCGCGGTTGAGTTCGGCGGCGAGACGGTGGAGGACGTGACCTTCGGGCATGGGAACACAGTGTAGTGGGGCAGTGGCTGCGGTTCACCGGTGAGTGGGCACTCCCGGCCGGTGGCGGCACCGGGATTATTTCCCCGGGGAAGGTAGTAATGTCGACGTCATGTCCGATCAGTTACCTCCGTGCCCGGAATGCGCCAGCGAGTTCACCTACGAGTCCGGTCCCCTGCTGGTCTGCCCGATGTGTGCCCATGAGTGGATACCCGGTTCCGAGGAGGAGACGGAGGAGGCCGGGGGAGCCACGGCCATCGTCAAGGATGCGGTCGGCAATGTCCTCGAGGACGGCGACACCGTCTCCGTGGTCAAAAGCCTCAAGGTCAAGGGCGCCGGCAGCGGGACGATCAAGATCGGCACCAAGGTGCGCGATATCCGTCTTCTCCCAGATGCCGTCGACGGCCACGACATCGACGCCAAGGTGCCCGGTTTCGGCCAGATGCACCTGAAGTCGAGCGTGGTCAAGAAGATCACCTAGCCCGGCGTGGGCGTCGATAAGCCCGCGACCTGCCCACTCAACGCCTGTGTAGCCACACGGTAGAGTCGAGCGAGTCATATCCGGGAGATATTGGAGGGCGCAGGCGCATGCCGCACGCACGGGGATTCGACCCTGACCGTTATATCGAGCTGCAGTCGGAGCACATCAACGCCCGCCGGCGGGAGATCGGTGGCCGGCTCTACCTGGAGATGGGCGGAAAACTCTTCGATGACCTGCACGCCTCCCGTGTCCTGCCCGGTTTCACGCCGGACAACAAGATCCGGATGCTGGAACGCATCAAGGACGACCTCGAGATCGTCGTCTGCCTCAACGCCAAGGATCTGGAACGCCAGAAGGTCCGCGCCGACCTGGGCATCCCCTACGAGGAGGACGCGCTGCGGTTGATCGATGTGTTCCGGGAGCGCGGCTTCCTCGTCGAGCACGTCGTGATGACGCAGCTGGCCGACGACAACCCGATGGCCCAGGCCTTCGCGGAGCGCCTGACCCGCCTGGGGTTGAAGGTCTCCCGCCACCGCATCATCCCCGGTTACCCCACCGACACCCGCCGCATCGTCTCAGAGGAGGGTTTCGGCGCCAACGACTACGTGGACGTCTCCCGCGACCTCGTCGTGGTCACCGCGCCGGGTCCCGGTTCCGGCAAGTTGGCCACCTGCCTGTCGCAGGTCTACCACGAATATCAGCGTGGCCACGCGGCCGGTTACGCCAAATTCGAGACCTTCCCCATCTGGAACCTCTCGCTCGAGCACCCGGTCAACCTCGCCTACGAGGCCGCCACCGCGGACCTGGACGACATCAACGTCATCGACCCGTTCCACCTGTCCGCCTACGGTGAGCAGGTCACCAGCTACAACCGTGACGTCGAGGTCTTTCCGCTGCTCAAGACGATGCTGGAGCGCCTCGCCGGTTCCTCCCCCTACCAGTCGCCGACCGACATGGGCGTCAACATGGCCGGTTACTGCATCTCCGAGGATGAAGCGTGCAGGGACGCCGCCCGCCAGGAGATCATCCGCCGCTACTACAAGGCCCTGGTCGACGAACGCCGCGAAGAGCTCGACGACGTCGTCTCCTCCCGCATCGCCATGGTCATGAGCAAGGCGGGCTGCGGCATCGATGACCGACGCGTCGTCGCCCCCGCTCTCGCCGTCGCGGAGCGCACCGGCAAGCCCGGTTCCGCCATCGAGCTGGCCGACGGCACCATCATCACCGGCAAGACCTCCTCCCTGCTGGGATGTTCCGCCGCCATGCTGCTCAACGCGCTCAAGCACCTGGCCGGCATCGATGAGGAGCAGCACCTGCTCTCCCCTGAGTCGATCGAACCGATCCAGACGCTCAAGACCGCGCATCTGGGTTCCCGCAACCCGCGCCTGCACACCGACGAGGTGCTCATCGCCCTCTCCGTCTCCGCGGCAGACAGCGACGATTCACGCCGGGCCCTGGCGGAGCTGCGGAACCTGCAGGGCTGCGACGTGCACACCACCACCATCCTCGGTTCCGTGGACGAGGACATCTTCCGCAATCTGGGCGTGCTGGTCACCTCCGAGCCGGAGTACTGGCGCAAGTCCCTGTACCGCAAGCGGTAACGGTCGAGTCTTTCCAGGAGACAGAGTGCGCAGCTGCGCACTCCCTGCCGCCGAGCCGGGGCTGGCGGCCGGGATCGGGGCCGCGGGCGTCGATAAGGGTCACCGGGGGGAAGACCGTGCTCCGACGCCGCCGCGCTACACTTCCGTGCGTGTCGATCAGCAAGATTCTCCTGTACTACCGCTTCACCCCGATCCCGGACCCGAAGGCCGTGATGCTCTGGCAACGTGACCTGTGTGAGTCCCTCGGGCTGAAGGGACGGATCCTCATCTCCCCGCACGGCATCAACGGCACCGTGGGCGGTGACATCGACGCCTGCAAGGGTTACATCCGCAAGACCCGCGACTACCCCGGTTTCCACGACATGGAGTTCAAGTGGTCCGAAGGCGGCGCCGAGGATTTCCCGAAACTGTCGGTGAAGGCCCGCGACGAGATCGTCGCCTTCGGCGCCCCGGATGAGCTCCAGGTCGATGAGTCCGGCGTCGTCGGTGGCGGTGTGCACCTCGCCCCGGAGCAGGTCAACGAGTTGGTCGAAGCCCGCGGTGACGAGGTCGTCTTCTTCGACGGCCGCAACGCGCGGGAGGCGGAGATCGGGCGGTTCAGGGACGCCGTGGTGCCCGACGTGGACACCACCCATGACTTCATCGCCGAGATCGAGTCCGGGAAGTACGACGACCTCAAAGACAAGCCCGTGGTCACCTACTGCACCGGCGGAGTCCGGTGCGAGGTGCTCTCCTCCCTGATGATCAACCGCGGGTTCAAGGAGGTCTACCAGCTCGACGGCGGCATCGTCCGTTACGGCGAGAAGTACGGCAACTCGGGCCTGTGGGAGGGTTCCCTCTACGTCTTCGACAAGCGCATGCACGTGGAGTTCGGTGAGGACCACGCGCGGCTGGGCCGGTGCATCCACTGCGAGGGGGCGACGGAGAACTTCATCAACTGCGTCAACGAGGAAACCTGCCGCAGGCAGACGCTCGTCTGTGCATCCTGCGCGGCCGAGGTGGCCACCAGCCACTGCGGTCGAGAGGACTGCGCCGACGTCGCGCGCGACCTCGCCGCCGAATCCGTGCATCCCTGATCCGGGCCTCGGTCCGTCGGGAAACACGAAACCCGTCACCGCAGGGGCGGTGACGGGTCAGAAGCGGGCGATCAGAAGAAGTCGCCTCCGGTCATGGCGATCGGGATCGTCGACGTCATCCACAGCATGGAGAACGGCACCATGATCCAGAAGACGCCCATCCAGATCCGCCACCGCGTGTAGCTGCGCAGCTTGCGGACCATGATCACCGCACAGCCCAACAGGCCGATGACGGGAACGAGGCTGGTGAGCACCGGCCACCAGATCTGGGCGGCGCGGGTGCACAGGAACATCGCGCCCTCATCGCACAACGGTCCGCCCACGAGGCGGAAGACCACGCCCAGCAGGACAGCCAGCACGACGGTGAGGGCGGGAATGCCGATCAGCCAGGCGATGGCCTGACGTCCCGAACGGCGGTTACGTTCCTCCTGCTCGACCGGGTCCACGGAGGTGACCAGTTCATCGAAGGTTCGGGGGGCGGGTCGGGGCGGGATCCCGTAGTCGTCGTCCCTCGACAGGTCATTCTCGGGGTGTTCGAAACCGCGGTCCCAACCGCGGTCATTCTCCCGGCGGAACTTGTCCTCACTCATGCCCCCACTCTAGCCCCCCGTCTCAGACGTGCGGAGCCGGGTGGATGAGTACGGGAACGCTGACATAACGCAGGAATTCGGTTGCCGTCGAACCGAGGAACACGCTCTCGATGGGGCCCAGCGGGGTCGACCCCAGGCAGAGCATGTCGCCCTTCTTCCACTTCAGTGCGTCAATGGCGCCGGACCAACCCACCCCGGTGCCGATCTCGGTCTCGATGGTGAGCTCGGGGAGCTGGTCGTGGACCGCGTCACTGGCCCGGTCCAGCATGCCCAGGGAGTGCTCCCGCCATTCGTCGGTGAGCTCACTGGTGAGGTTCCCCCTGTCGTACTGGGGGGCGTCACCGATGCCGGTGGGGGAAAACGCGAGGATGCGCAGCGGAACGTCCCAGCGGGCGGCGATACGGGCGGCGAAGTGGAGACTGGCGTCGTGTTCGGTGGCACGGCTGTCCAGGAACGCGAAATTGACGCGCGTGATGCCGCGTTTGGACAATTTCACCGACCGCGGAGCCAGGCCGAGGGGCTTCGGCGAGGAGTGCAGCAGGGCGTCGGCGACCGATCCCGCGCGGAAACGCCCCTTGGGCGCGGCGGCCCCGGAACCGAGGACGACCAGGTGGGCGTCGAAATTATCCGCCGCCTCGGTCAACAGCACCGACTCGGAGGGTCCGTCGACGAAGACGGAGACCTGCTCGTCCCAGGAGTGCTTGTCGATGCCCGCGTTGGCGAAGGCCCTACGTACCTTCTGCTCGCAGGCGGCGGCCTCTTTCTCGTACCACTTCCGGTATTTGCCGCCGAGCTTGCTCAGCGACGTCGAGGGCCACGGGCGCAGGAAAGTCGTCACCGCGCGCACGCGGATATCGGTGGTACGCGCCAGCCAGGCCGCGAATTCGATCGCCTCCGTGCCCCGGGAGTCGGGGCGCCAGGCGACGAGCACCCGGATCGGCGAGGCGTCCGGGTCGGGGAAGGAGACGTCGTTATGTACCATTCGCTAAACAGGGGTTGAGGAGCTGAGGGTCGGGTGAATGAACCCCATTATTCCCGGTCACTCCCGGTTCGTGGAAATCAGGTCAGCCCCGTACTTGTCTGCCAGCGAGTTGATGACGTCGGCCAGCTCCCCGGCGCGGGAAAGTTGCTCGTCATCGAGGGTGGCCAGCATGTCGGCCAGATACTTCGTGCGCTCCTCCCCCACCCGTTTCAGCTCAGTCTCCCCCAGGGGGGTGAGGGCGACCCGGACGCCGCGGCGGTCCGCTTCATCCCGGATGCGTTCCACCAGCGAGCGCTGCTCCAGCTGGTGCAGCGCATTGGAGGCGGTGGGCATCCGGATGCCCTCCTCGCGGGCGATGTGGCTGATGCGGGAGGGCCCGCGCTCCTTGAGGCGGGAGAGGATCGACAACTGCGGACCGGTGAGGTCGGACTGCTCCGCGATCCGGAAGTACATCACGTAGAGCTTGGTCAGGGCAGGTCGGATCTGCGCGGCGATGTCCTCAGGTCTGGGAGTTGTCATGTCCCCAGCATAAACCTGTTTGCACCAGAAACGTATATCCGACGCCAGGGCCCTCCGGGTGCTTTATGTCTCACCCGGCGGGCCGGCCGGTCAGTCCTCCGCGCCGATGATGAAGGCCTCGAGCTGTTCGCGGGCCTCCTCGTCACCGAGCTGGACGGGCGGGGACTTCATCAGATACGCCGAGGCGGGCAGCACCGGCCCGGCCACGCCCCGGTCCAGGGCGATCTTCGCGGCGCGGACGGCGTCGATGATGATGCCGGCGGAATTCGGGGAATCCCACACCTCGAGCTTGTACTCCAGGTTCAGCGGCACCTCGCCGAACGCGCGGCCCTCGAGGCGGACGTAGGCCCACTTGCGGTCGTCCAACCACTCCACGTAGTCGGAGGGGCCGATGTGGACGTTGCGGTCATGGACCTTCCCGGCCAGCGGGCCCTCCTGCAGGTTGGAGG
The DNA here is from genome assembly GCA_964431055.1 of uncultured Corynebacterium sp. GTDB lineage: Bacteria > Actinomycetota > Actinomycetes > Mycobacteriales > Mycobacteriaceae > Corynebacterium. Next base: position 10,087 of record CAYSIP010000083.1, read on the forward strand.
TCACAGCCTGGGTCTTGGAGATCTTCTTCGACTCGAGACGGTCGCGGTCGAGCATGTTCTTGAAGTCCATGTTGCCGCCCACGTTGAGCTGCATGGTGCGGTCCAGTCGCACCCCGCGATCCTCGAAGAGCTTGGCCATCACGCGGTGGGTGATGGTGGCGCCCACCTGGGACTTGATGTCGTCCCCGACGATCGGCACGCCGGCCGCGGTGAACTTGTCGGCCCACTCCTTGGTGCCGG
>CAYSIP010000084.1:0-10239 GCA_964431055.1 uncultured Corynebacterium sp.
GACCTCGTCGCCCAGGTAGGCCTCGGCGTCACGCTTCAGCTTCATCAGGGTGCGCGCGGAGATCTCCTGCGCGGTGTACTTCTTGTCGTCGATGTCGACGCTCCAGTCGGTGCCGATGTGGCGCTTGACGGAGCGGATGGTGCGGTCGACGTTGGTCACGGCCTGGTTCTTGGCGGACTGACCGACGAGCACCTCACCGTTCTTCGCGAAAGCGACGACGGACGGGGTGGTCCGGGCGCCTTCCGAGTTGGCGATGACGGTGGCCTCGCCACCCTCCAGAACAGAAACCACCGAGTTGGTGGTACCCAGGTCGATGCCTACTGCGCGTCCCATAGTATTCCTCCTGTTGAGTCACGTTCTTCGTTAAGTTGACTGACCTCAGCTCAACTTCTGATGACACTCTATCAGAATGCCTTGAGCCGATGTCACTCAAGCTGTCACTGGGTATAACGGCGTGGCCCTCAAAGTTGTTCCCACCTGACTCAACTTTCTTTGCCGGTCTTCCTGAGCAGCAGAAAACCCCGGATGAGCATTCGGCTCGTCCGGGGTCTGGGATCAGGGGGTCTTTACTGGGCGATGTTGCCGTTGGAGTCCTCGAGGTGAGCGCGGACGAACCACTGGAACTTCTCCAGCTCAGAGGCCTGGCTGATGAAGATGTCCTCGGTGACCGGGTCCAGCTCGCCAGCGATGGCGAGGGACTCACGGACCCCCTCCAGCACCTTGGTGTACACCTCGTTGAGCGCGGCCAGGTGCTGTTGGGTGGATCCCTCGTTGATCTCGTAACTCAGGGGGGTGCGGTTGTCGATGTGACCGGCGGGGGTGCCGATCGGCGCGCTGCCGAGGGTGGAGACGCGCTCGGCGACCTCGTCGGCGTAGGCGCGGACCAGGTCGACCTGGGGATCGATCATCTCGTGGACGGCGATGAAGTTCGGGCCGCTCACGTTCCAGTGCGCGTGCTTGAGGATCAGGTGCAGATCGTTGTAGTCGGTCAGGCGCGCCTGCAGCTCGTCGATCAGTTTCTTGGCGTCGGTTCCGGTCAGGCCGGGGACTGTGTAGTTGCTCATACTTCCCACCTTAGCGAGAAACCGGCCCCCGGCAGCGGCGTTCCGCAGGCCCCGCACCTACCCCACGACCACCTCCACGGCCCCTTATTCGACTGGCCCCACACCCCCGCCCCAGGACGGCGGGGGCGGTGCACTGGATTTTCCCCACGGGTGATGACACCGTCCATATACTCGGGAAGAGATGTTTCCGCAGGCATACGCCTGCAATATCCTCCACGGTTTGATCGGATCCGACCGGAAGGTGGTGACGAGGCAGATGCACGCTCACCGATCCAGCACGAGACACATCAGTGACCGTCCCCCGGTGCCCGGCGGGCACGACTGACGCAATCCCGCGCCAGCGCCCTCCGCAATTCGCGCCGAGACCCGCCCAGAGAACAAGGACCCGCCATGACCTCCCAGACCCACCCCGCCCACACACCGCTCCCCGAGTCACCCGACGTCGAATCCGTCATGGACGCTGCGATCGACCGCGCCCACGCCTGGCTGGAAAAGACCGGTTCGGATGGCGGTCACACCACTGCGACGGAGCAGCTGGCCGCCCTGGTCCGCGACCCGAACGGCGTGGCCTTCACCATGGACTTCGTGGACCGCGTGGCCCGCCCCGAGGACAACGCGACCGCCGCCGCGGCGCTGGCGAAGATGCCGGCCGGCCCGGATTTCCTGGGCAAGCTCAACCAGTCCGCGCTGCGGCTGGGTGGCCTGCTCGGTCCAGTGCTCCCGGGCGTGGTCATGCCGCTGGCCCGCCAGCGGATGCGCCAGATGGTCGGCCACCTGGTGCTCGACGCGGAGGGCAAGGCCCTGGACAAGCTGCTCGATGAATCACACAAGGCGGGTTACCAACTCAACCTGAACCTGCTGGGTGAGGCGGTGCTCGGTGATGACGAGGCCGTCCGCCGCTCCGAGCGCACCCTCGCGCTGATCAACAACCCGCGCGTGACGTACGTGTCGGTGAAGGCCTCCAGCCTGTGTGCGCAGCTCAACCCGTGGGACCTGGAGGGCAGCGTCACCCGGCTGAAGGACACGCTGCGCCCGCTCTACCGCGCCGCGCACGCCCAATCCCCGCAGGTCTTCATCAACCTGGACATGGAGGAGTACAAGGATCTGCGGCTGACCATCCGCCTGTTCACGGAGCTGCTCGACGAGGCGGAGTTCCGGGACTACGAGGCCGGCATCGTGCTCCAGGCCTACCTGCCGGACACCTTCGACGCCGTGGTCGAACTCGCGGAATTCGCCGCGCGGCGTGTTGGGGCCGGCGGCGCTCCGATCAAGGTCCGCCTGGTCAAGGGTGCGAATCTGTCGATGGAGAAGGCCGAGGCCGAGACCCACGGTTGGTCCCAGGCCCCCTACTTCACCAAGGCGGAGGTCGACGCGAACTACCTGCGCCTGCTCGACTGGCTGCTGCGCCCCGAACACGCCGACAACGTCCGCGTGGGCGTGGCCAGCCACAACCTGTTCACCATGGCGCTGGCCTGGGAGCTGGCCGTCAAGCGCGGCGTGGAGCACCAGATGGACGCCGAGATGCTGCAGGGCATGGCTCCCGCCCAGGCCCGCAGCGTGGCCGACGTGGTGGGCCGGATGATCCTCTACACCCCGGTCGTCCACGCCGAGGACTTCGATGTGGCCGTGAGCTACCTGGTCCGCCGTCTCGAGGAGAACGCGGAGCCGCAGAACTTCCTGCACGCGCTCTTCGCCCCGGAGATCGAGGGCCCCGACCACCTGACCCCGATGGCCGAGCAGGAGCAGCGCTTCCGCCGCTCGGTCGCCGAGCGCTGGACGACGGTCGCGGAGCCACAGCGCCGGCAGAACCGCGCCGATGAGACCGACAGGCAGGCCCCGCACATCGGGCGCTTCGTCAACGAGCCGGACACCGATCCGGCCCTGCGCGCCAACCGCGGTTGGGCACTCGAAGCCCTGTCCGCCGACCCGCACACTCCGCAGTCGGCCGAGGTCACCGACCCGAAAGTGGTCGACGCCGCCGTGGCCCGCGCGCACGAACTCGCGCCGGGATGGGCGTCGAGAAGCGGTGCGGAACGGGCCGAGGTGCTGGACACGGTCGCGGACGAGCTCGCCAACGCCCGCGGTGAGCTGGTCACCGTCATGGCGCATGAGGCGCGCAAGACCGTCGACCAGTCCGATCCGGAAATCTCCGAGGCCATCGACTTCGCCACCTACTACGGCGAGAGCGCCCGGGCCCTGGACAGCGCACGCTCGGTGTTCACCCCGCACCGCCTGACCGTGGTCACCCCGCCGTGGAACTTCCCCGTCGCCATCCCCGTCGGCGGTGTGCTCGCCGCCCTGGCCGCGGGTTCCGCGGTGATCATCAAGCCGGCCCCGCAGGTGGTCGCCTGCGCCGAGGTGGCCGTGAACGCGATCCACCGGGCACTCGACGCCCACGGCCTGGACCGTGAACTGGTCCAGCTGGTACGCACTGACGAGGCCGACGCCGGCAAGCGCCTGATCTCCCACCCCGACGTCGATTCGGTGATCCTCACCGGCGCCTCCGAAACCGCGAAGCTGTTCCGTTCCTGGCGTCCGGAGATGATGATCAACGCCGAGACCTCCGGCAAGAACGCCATCGTGGTCACCCCGGCGGCCGATCCGGACCTGGCGGTGTCCGATATCTACCACTCCGCCTTCGGACATTCCGGGCAGAAATGCTCCGCCTCCTCCCTCCTCATCCTGGTTGGCGCGGCCGGGAAATCGAAGCGGCTGCTCACCCAGCTCGTCGACGCCGTCGAAACCCTCAAGATCGGTCCCGGCACCGACATCTCCACCACCATGAACGGCCTGATCGAACCGCCGGGCGAGAAGTTGCTGCGTGGCCTCACCCAGCTCGACGAGGGCGAATCCTGGCTGGTCAAACCCCGCAAACTCGACGAGGAAGGCTACTTCTGGAGCCCGGGCATCCGCGATCACGTCAAGCCCGGTTCCTGGTACCACCAGAACGAGTGCTTCGGTCCCGTCCTCGGCATCATGTACGCCGAGAGTCTCGAACAGGCGGTGGAGTGGCAGAACTCCACCGGTTACGGCCTGACCGGTGGCATCCACTCCCTGGACGACGACGAGATCGCCTGGTGGATGGAGCATGCCGAGGTCGGCAACGCCTACGTCAACCGCGGGATCACCGGTGCGATCGTCCAGCGCCAACCCTTCGGCGGCTGGAAGGACTCCGCGTTGGGCACCGGGGCGAAGGCCGGCGGCCCGAACTACGTCGCCCAGCAGGGCACCTGGACCGAGGGCACCCTCGCCCAGCCCCAGGTGCAGCTCATCCCGGAGGTCGCATCCGAGCTGCGCGCCACCTACGAGCGGTTGCGCGGCAAGCTCAGCGACGCGGACCAGGCGTGGTTGCGCAGCGCCGCCGAGCTGGATGAACTGGCGTGGCGCGAGGAGTTCGGCGTCGAGCACGACCTGACCGCCCTGCGCTCCGAGGCGAATATCTTCCGCTACCGCCCGCTCCTGCAGACCATGAAGGTGCGCGTCGGCCGGGGTTACGCGCTGCGCGACGTCCTCCGCCTGCGCCTGGCGGGCCTGCGCACCGGCGCGAAGATCGACGTCTCCGCCTCCCCGCAGGTGGCGGAAACGTTGGGCGAGGCCGGGGTCGAGGTGCGGGTCGCCCCGGACGACGCCTTCGCGCTCGAGATCGAGGACACCTCGGGCACCCGGGTGCGTGCCCTCGGGGACGTCGACCCCGCACTGTGGGAGGCGGCCGCGGAATCCCAGTCGACGATCATCGACACCCCGGTGCTCGCCGACGGACGTCGCGAGCTGCTCCTGCTGCTCCACGAGCAGGCCCTGTCGGTGACGATGCACCGCTTCGGCGTGCTGCGACCGGTCGGCCACCTGGAGCGCTGAGCGGCGGGGTCCGGGGGAACCCGGGCCCGCGGGCCGGATTCGTGGAATAGTGGTTTTGTGACGAATTCCCAGAACGACCCCCAGGGCCCGGGCACCGACGACGACCCCCGGGACTTCATCGACACCGCCGAGTTGCTCGTCGAGCGGGACGGCCAGCTGGACGACCTCGGCCAGGGGTCCTCCGGTGGCGGTTCCCCCGTTACCGGGTCCGACGAGACCACCGACCGGTCCGAGATCATCGGTCGCGACGGACGGTGGGCCGCGGGCTGGGCGCTGCGGTTCATCGTCTTCATCGCCGCCGGCTACATCGCCCTCCGCCTGCTCGGCTTCGTATGGGTCGGCCTGCTGCCGATCCTGCTGGCCATCCTCGTGTGCACCGTGCTGTGGCCGGCGGTCAGGACGCTGCGCAAACTGAAGTTCCCGCCGGCGCTGGCCGCGCTGATCACCCTGATCGGTTTCCTCGCCGTCATCATCGGTGTCTTCGCCGCCATGGCGCCGGTCGTGGCCAATCAGGGCCGCAGCCTGGTGGACCAGGCCAATCAGGGTGTACAGGACATCCTGAACTGGCTGTCCGAGGGACCGCTCAACGTCGACACCCAGCAGTTCGACCAGGTGTTACAGGACGTCACCAGCTTCCTGCAGGAGCAGTCCTCCAATATCGCGTCGGGCGTGTTCACCGGCCTGTCCGCGGCCACCTCCGTCGTGGTCACCCTCGTCGTCGTCCTCGTGCTCACCTTCTTCTTCCTCAAGGACGGTGACCGGTTCCTCCCGTGGATGCGCAGGTACACCGGTGAGAAGGCGGGCTGGCACCTCACCGAGGTGCTCACCCGCACCTGGCACACCGAGGCGGGATTCATCCGCACCCAGGCGCTGGTGTCCTTCGTCGACGCCCTCTTCATCGGCGTCGGCCTGGTCATCCTCGGCGTACCGCTGGCATTCGTGCTGGCCGTGATCACCTTCTTCGCCGGCTTCATCCCGATCATCGGTGCCTTCACCGCGGGCGCCCTGGCCGTCGTCATCGCCCTGGTCACCAACGGCTTCACCAACGCACTGCTGGTGTTGGCCCTGATCTTGCTGGTCCAGCAGATCGAGGGCAATATCCTCCAGCCGATCCTCCAGTCCAAGGCCATGAACCTGCACGCAGCCGTGGTGCTGCTGTCGGTGACGCTGGGCGGCACCCTGTTCGGCATCATCGGCGCGTTCCTGGCCGTCCCGGTCGCCGCCGCGATCGCCGTGTGGTTCCGCTACCACTCGGAGATGGTCGCCCTCCGGGCGGGGGAGATCACCAGCGATGACATCGAGATCGCCACCGCCAAGGGCGCGCCGCCGTCCCTCAGCAGCCAGGAGGCCTTCGCGGCCGTCCGCACCCGCATGGCCGAGATCTCCCCGCGCCGCCGGAAGGGATCGGGCAGCACGACGGTCTCCTTCAAGGAAGGGGTCGAGGAGGACGCGCGGAAGCAGGAGGAGAAAAAGAAGAACGGGAAGTGACCGTCCCGCCCGGGAATCACGGAACGCCCCGTGCACCTCATCGAGGTGCACGGGGCGTTCGGCGTGTCAGCGCGGCGCCGGTGAATTACAGCTCCGCAGAGGCGATGCGCGCGCCCTCGACCAGGGACTCCAGCTTCGCCCAGGCGAGCTGGTGGTGCAGGCGCCCACCCAGGCCGCAGTCGGTGGAGGCGACGACGTTCTCCGGGCCCACCAGCTCCGCGAACTTCAGGATGCGGTCAGCCACCAGGCGCGGGTGTTCGACGGCGTTGGTGTTGTGGGAGACCACGCCCGGGTAGATCTTCGTGCCCTCGGGCAGCGTGTGCTCTTCCCAGACGCGCCATTCGTGGGCGTGACGGGGGCCCGCGGCCTCGAAGGAGAAGCCGCCGACCTCGGCGCGCAGGATCTCCTCGGCGATGTCCGCGAAGGGCACGTCGGTCACGTGCGGGCCGTGCCAGGAACCCCAGCAGATGTGGAGCACCAGCTGCTCCTTCGGCAGACCCCGGGTGGCGCGGTTGATCGCGTCGATGCGCTCACGCACCCAGGCGCGGTAGTCCTCGATGGCCGGTTCCGGGTTGATCTGGTCCCAGGACTCGGCCAGGTCGGGGGCGTCGATCTGGACGGTGAACCCGGCGTCGGTGATGACCTTGTACTCCTGCGCCATGGCGTCCGCGCAGGCGTCGAGCAGCTCCGCCTCGGTCTCGTAGTACTCGTTGCCGATACGGGCGCAGGATCCCGGGGACAGGGCGGGCAGGAAGCCGGCGGTTCCGCCGGCGGCGTCGAGCGCCTCGCGCAGCAGCTTCACGTCACGGGCGACCTCGTCGTGGCCGGTGTAGGTCAGCGGCCCGGTGATGACGGGGTTGACGCCCGGTCCGGGGCCGGTGGCGATACCGGAGTCGGGGTCGGCGTAGGCCTCGTCGAAGAGATGGCGGTCCCGGCGGTCCGGGAAGGAGGTGAGCTTGATGTCGCCCGGCTCGGAGCGCACCTGCTCGGCGTTGGAGAGGAAACCCTCCTCGACCAGCTCCAGGCCACCGAGGCGGGCGAAGGAATAGGTCCACCAGGCGCCGTAGTCCACGGCCGCCGGGGCGAGGTGGCCGTACTCACCGTCATTGATGACGTCGATGCCGATCTCCCGCTGCTTGGCGACGACCCGGTTGACACCGTCGGCCAGGACCTCGTTGAACTCGGCCTCCTCGATGGTTCCCGCGTTCCGGCGGGCGGTCGCCTCGAGCAGTTCGGGCGTGCGCGGCAGGGAGCCGACATGGGTGGTGAGAATTCGGTGGGCCATCTGTGTTCCTATCTGTGCGATTGATTGACACAGGTAACGCTAACCGGAAGCGGAACCACCGGCACCTATATATTCACGGCCGCGCCCGTCGCCGCCGACGGTTTCACCGCCCGAAATAGTCCGCCACCGTCTGAGCTCCCCCGGCCTCCTCGAATTCCCGGCGCGCCTGCTCCACCAGCTTCCCGTCGGCGAGGATGTCGATGATCACCTGCGCCAACCCGGTCGCCGAATCGACGGTCGCGGCGTCGGCCTCCGGGGAGTGGGACCAGCGGGCGAATTCCCGGGTGTGCAGGGCCACGTCCTCCGGGGCGATCTTGACCATCGGGTGGATGGCGGGCACGAGCAGGGAGACGTTGCCGAAGTCCGTGGAGGCGGCCATCGAGCCGGGCACCATGCCGGCGGGCAACGCCACCCGCCCGCGGTGGGCCTGGGTGGTCGCCCAGCGGGCGGCGAGGGTCTCGTTGTTGCGCACCGGCAGGGAGGGCGGGTGTTCGTCCCACTCTTTCTCCACCCGGCAACCGGCCATCAGCTCGGCGCCGGTGAGGATGTCGTCGATGCGGGCGGACAGGTCGACCAGTGCCTGGGGCACCAGGGAACGGACGTAGATGTCCATCACCGCGCGGGCCGGGATGATCGACGGGCGGTGCCCGCCTTCCGTGATCACGGCGTGCAGCCGGTCGCTCGGCGGCATCTGCTGACGCAGCAGCCCGATGCCCTGGTAGGCCAGGCTGGCGGCGTCGAGGGCGTTGCGCCCCATGAACGGCTGTGAGGAGGCGTGTGCGGCGACGCCGGTGAAGGTGGCCCGCAGGGTGCGCCGGCCCACCCACACGTGGCTGGCGATGTCGTAGCTGAAGGGGTGGATCATCACGGCCATGTCCACGCCCTCCAGCGCGCCGCCGTTGATCATGTGTTGCTTGCCGGAATGCCCCTCCTCGGCGGGGGTCCCCAGCAGGATGACCCTGCCTTCGACGTGGTGATCCCCCGCGGCGTCGGCAAGCGTGTCGACGGCCGCGAGGTAGGCGCCCACGCCGGCCGCGGCGATGACGTTGTGCCCGCAGGCGTGGCCGATGTCGGGCAGGGCGTCGTATTCGGCCATGACGGCGACGGTGCGATGGCGGTCCGGTTCGAAACCGGGCGTGGTGAAACTGCTGCGCAATGCGGTTCCCACCCCGTGGGCGCCGGTCTCCACCTCATGCCCGTGGCGGCGGAGCAGCGCGGCCAGCGCCTCCTGCGCCAGGTGCTCCTCGAAGGCGAGTTCCGGGTGGTCGTGGAGGTGGTGCGACAGACCCGTGAGCTCACCGGCCAGTCCCTCCACCCGCTGTGCCGCCGCTTCCCAGAGCCGCTCCTGGCCCGGGTAGGCGTCGAGCGGGGTGGGGCCGGTCCCCGCCCGCTGCTCGTGGACCGCCTTCACCCGGGACCGGATGCCACGACCGGCGTGCTCGAGGTAGGCGGTCGAGGGTTGGATGGTGGCGGTGCGCTGGGCGCCGGAGGGGTCGTCACAGCTCATGTCGTCCACGCTACCGACTTCCTCACTGCTCGATCATGATCTGTGAGCCCGGGCCCAGCGGCAGGTCCACGTAGAACCACACCGCGAGCAGGACCACCCAGGCGATCCAGAACGGAATGACGAAGGGCACCAGGCGGCTCATCAACGTGCCCAGACCGGCCTGCGGTTCGTAGCGGCGCAGCATGGCCAGCATGACGATCATGAAGGGGTTGAGCGGGGTCATGATCTGGGTGGCGGAATCGCCGACGCGGAAGGCCGCCTGGATGAAGGAGGGCTCGTAACCCAGCAGCGCGAACATGGGAACGAAGACCGCGGCCATGAGCGTCCACATGCCGGAACCGGAGATGATCAGCAGGTTGAGCAGGCTGGCCAGGATGATGAACGCGATGATCGCCGGGAAGCCGGTCAACCCGATCGCCTCGAGTCCGCTCGCGCCCTGCACCGCGGTCCAGGTGCCGATGCCCGTCCAGGAGAACAGGGCCACGAACTGACCCAGGATGAACGCGAGCACCAGGAAGCCGAGCATGGACTTCAGCGACTCGCTCATCATGTCCACCACGTCCGACATGGACTTCACCGTGCCCACGTACATCCCGTAGACGATGCCGGGGATGATGAAGTACACGAAGACGAGGAACACGATCGAGCCCAACAGGGGGGAATCCGGCAGGAAATCACCCTCCCCGTTCCGCCAGGGCGAGCCACCCGGCAGGACCGCCGCCAGGATCACCACGGTGAGGATCAGACCGGAGACCAGCGAGGCGATCAGCCCCCTGTTCTCCTGGGCGGTCAGCTGCGGGGACAACGGCTCGACGGTGTCCGCGCCGGCGGTGGAATCGCCGTCGGTGTTCCCCACCTGCTCGGTGGTGATGTTCTGGCGCACCATCCGCGGTTCCACGACACGGTCGATGATGAAGCCGGCGAGGACGCCGAGCACCAGCGAGGAGGCGATGTTGAAGTAGTAGTTCGACACCGGGTTGACCTCGGTGGTCGCGATGTCCGGCAGCGCCGCCATCACCGCGTTGGTGATGCCGGCGAAC
>CAYSIP010000085.1:0-10185 GCA_964431055.1 uncultured Corynebacterium sp.
TCACCCCTGATCACCACTGCACGTCGGTCAGGTCCACGCCTTCCTTCCGGGCCTGCGTCTCAATCAGGTTGAGCAGGTAGGCGGCGTGGCCCCGGTACGTCTTGTTGAACCGTTCGTCCGCGACGTACATCCGGGCCAGGAGCACCTGCCGGGACCGGCTCATGTCGTACCACTGGTCGATGGTGGCCCGGTGCTGGTCCACCAGCCGGGCAGCCTCCTCGGAGCCGGGTTCGACGCGGCGGGCGGCGGCGTCGGCAAGAGCTGCGACGAAGGCGTCCTGTTCCTCTTTGACGCGGTGCCAGTCCTCCTTCGTCAGCGTGGCCGCGCGTCGCTGGGACTGCTCCCATTCAGGCGTGCCGCCCCAGCGCTCCTCCGCCTCGTCCTGGTACTCGGGCTTCCAGTCGCCGCCGAAGAGCTTGATCTTCTCCCCGGTGGTCATCTTCTTGTCGTTCATCCCATCCTCCTCGAGGATCTCGTCCACTGCCCGGACCATCCGGTGCAGGTGACCGATGCGCTCCACGAGGAGCTCCCGCTGGCGGCGCAGCCGGTTCGCTGCCGTCACCGGTTCAGCGAGCAGCTCCGTGATCTCCTTCAGCGGCACCCCGGCCTCCCGGTAGACGAGGATCTGCAGAGCGGTCTCCAGGTCCTCGTCGGTGTAGAGGCGGTGGTCCGCCCACGTGCGCCAGGTGGGTGTGAGCAGCCCGATGGAGTCCCAGTGCCGCAGGGTGCGGGTGGTCACGTGGAGGATGTCGGCGGCTTCGCCGATGGGGTAGTCGGTCACGAGCTCAGTCTCCTTGTTGACGTCGCGTCAAGCGCAAGTGGTCACCACGGTCGGCGTCAGTTATTTTTCCCCCGCGCCGCGACCCGCCAGTGCTCCACGTCCCCTTCCGCACCGAGGACGGTGACCTCGTCAACCAGGTTGAGCACCGGGCAGACGTGGTTGGGCACCACCTTCAGCTGTTCCCCGAGCCGAGGCAGTTCCAGCCCGGCCGGCCAGGCGACGGTCGCGTGGTGCTCGGACAGGGCGACGACCCGGGCGTCCACCACACCCAGGATGCGGGCGAAACCGCTGGCCCAGGCGGGCCGGTCGGAACCCAGCACCTTCGAACCGGCGTCGAGGACCACCTGATCCAGGTCCGCCCGGCGCGAGACGACGGTGGCCACCACCGTGAGGGCGATGTCCTCCCACCCGCACCGGCCCAGCTCGAGCTGCTGGGCGTCGTTGAACACGTACACGCCGGGGCGGATCTCGGTGACGCCGCCGGGTTCCGTGAGGGTGGCGGAGGGCGTGGACCCGCCGGACAGCTCCAGCGCGGCGGTATCGAAACCCGCCTCCGCCAGCAGGTCGCGGGCCGCCACCAGGCAGTCGTGTTCGTCGCGGGCGGCGTCCCCTGCCCCGTCCGGGGTGTAGCTGTGGCCCGGGAAGGTGAACAACCCGGCCAGGTGGTGCCCGGCGGAGGCCACCGCCCGGGCGACGTCGACGGAGTCCTCGACCCGCGCGCCGGAGCGGTGGTGGCCGGAATCGAGTTCGATCATCAGCGCCAGGCCGGTGAGCCCGTGCCCGGCCCAGGCCGCGGCGGCCTCTGCGGAATCGACGCCGATGCGCAGGCGCACCCCCTGTTGCAGGAGCGCGGTCACGCGTGCGGTCTTCTCCGGGGTCGGCCAGACGGGGTAGGCGACGAACAGGTCGTCGCATCCGGCGGCGGCGAAGACCTCGGCCTCCCCGATCGTGGCCACGGACAGGCCTGCGGCGCCGCGGGCCAGCTGCGCGTGGGCGATCTGGGGGATCTTGTGGGTCTTGGCGTGTGGACGCAGCCGCAGTCTGCGGGCGGCGGCGTGCTCGGCGAGAGCCGCGATGTTGCGGTCGAGGATCCAGCGGTCGATGAGCACCGCCGGGGTCTCGGGCATCACCGGGCGGGTCATGGCTTCGGGATGTTGCGCAGGTTGGACCGGGCCAGGTCGATCATGGCGCCCACTCCACCGCCGAAGATGGTGCGGGTGGCCGCCTTGGAGAAGCCGAGCAGCATGTCCCAGGTGATGTTCGGCGGGATGGACAGGGCGTTGGGGTCGGTCACGACGTCGACAAGCACGGGGCCGTCATGGGCGAGGGCCTCGGCGAGCCCGGCGCGCGCCTGCCGCGGGTCGTCGATGCGCACGGATTTCAGGCCCATCGCCTCGGCGATGGCGGCGTAGTTGACGTGCTCGTGGTCGGTCTCGTATTCGGGCATGCCCTCGACCAGCATCTCGAGTTTGACCATGCCGAGGGAGGAGTTGTTGAACACGATGATCTTGATGGGCAGGTCGTGCAGCTTCACGGTCAGCAGCTCACCGAGCAGCATGGCCAGCCCGCCGTCGCCGGAAAACGAGATGACCTGGCGGTCCCGGTCGGCGAACTGGGCGCCGATGGCGTGCGGCAGGGCGTTGGCCATGGAACCGTGGCGGAAGGAACCGATCTCCCCGCGACTGCCGTTGGGGGTGAGGTAGCGGGCGGCCCACACGTTGCACATGCCGGTGTCGACGGTGAACAGGGCGTCGTCGGCGGCGAGCTCGTCGATCAGCGACGCGACGTACTCCGGGTGGATGGGGGTGTGCTTGTCGACGTCCGTGGCGTAGGCCTCCACCACCCCGGTCAGCGCCTCGACGTGGTTGCGCAACTGCCGGTCGAGGAAGGAACGGTCGGTCTTCTCCTCCACGTGCGGGAGGATGTTGTCGATCACCGCACCGACGTCGCCGACGACCGGGTGGCGCACCGTGGTGCGCCGGCCGATGTGGGCGGCGTCGATGTCGACCTGGGCGACGTTGTCGGTGGGCAGGAAGTCCGAGTACGGGAAGTCGGTGCCCAGCAGGATGAGCAGGCCGGCGTCGAACATGGCGTCGCGGCAGGCGCCGTAGCCGAGCAGCCCGGACATGCCGACGTCGAAGGGGTTGTCGTACTGGATGTGCATCTTGCCGCCGAAGGCGTGGCCCACCGGGGACTTGATCTTCTCCGCCAGGGCCAGCACCTGTTCGCGGGCGTTCTTCACGCCCTCGCCGCAGAAGAGGGTGACGGTCTCCGCGTCGTTGATGGCCGCCACGAGGCGCGCGGCCTCCGCCGCGTCCGGGTAGACCACGGGCCGACCGGTGGCGATGGCGGAGTCGGTGAAGGTGTCGTCGCTGGCCTCGAGGGCGGCCACGTCACCGGGCAGGACCAGGACGGACACTCCCCGGCCGGCCATCGTGGACTGGATGGCGTGGTGCAGGACGCGCCCGCCCTGGTCGGGGGAATGGACCATCTCGCAGTAGGCGGAGCATTCGTTGAACAGCAGCTCGGGATGCGTCTCCTGGAAGTAGGTGGAGCCGATCTGCAGGGAGGGGATGTGTGAGGCGATCGCTAACACCTTCGCGCCGTTGCGGTGGGCGTCGTAGAGGCCCTGCACCAGGTGGGTGTTGCCCGGTCCGCAGGAACCGGCGCACACCGCGAGCCCGCCGGTGGCCAGGGACTCCGCGCCGGCGGCGAAGGCGGCGGCCTCCTCGTTGCGCACGTGCACCCACTCGATGGTGGAGTCACGCACGGCGTCGACGACCGGGTTGAGGCTGTCGCCCACGATGCCGTAGATGCGCCTGACCCCCTGGGCCTCCAGGGTCTCAATGAGCTGCTGAGCGTAGGTGCGGGCCATGTTTTCCACTCCTGTCGGGAACGCGATCCGGGGTCCTTCGTGCCACCGACCCTACGGAAGAAGCCATGCCGCGGCCCCCGCTGCAACTGCACCTGCCACGCCCGGTCGGTACAGTTTCATCGGTGACCAAGCGCCTCCGCCTCGACGACGTCGACTCCACTCCCGCCCAGCGCTGGGGCTTCCTCGTGATCATCTCGCTCGGTCTGCTGATGATCGGCGTGGACAACTCCATCCTCTACACCGCCCTGCCGGAGCTGCGGGGACAGCTCGGCGCCTCCGAGACCCAGGGCCTGTGGATCATCAACGCCTACCCGCTGATGATGGCCGGCCTGCTGCTGGGCACCGGCACCCTGGGCGACCGGATCGGTCACCGCCTGATGTTCCTCATCGGACTGACGGTCTTCGGCGTGGCCTCCCTGGCCGCGGCCTTCTCCCCCACCGCCTGGCTCCTCGTCGCCGCCCGCGCCCTGCTCGGCGTCGGCGCCGCGACGATGATGCCGGCCACCCTGGCGCTGATCCGCATCACCTTCACTGACGAGCGCGAACGCAACACCGCCATCGGGGTGTGGGGGTCGATCGCGGTGATCGGCGCGGCCGCCGGCCCGGTGCTCGGTGGTCTGCTGCTGGAGTTCTTCTGGTGGGGTTCGGTCTTCCTCATCAACGTCCCCGTCGTCGTCCTCGCGCTGATCGGCACCATCATCGTGGCCCCGGCGAACATGCCCAACCCGGACAGGCACTGGGACGCGGCGTCCTCCCTGTGGGCCCTGCTTGCCCTGTCCGGCCTGGTGATGTCCATCAAGGAGCTGACCAACCCGGCGCGCCAGGGCTGGCTGTTGGCGGGCGCGGCCGTGGTCTTCGTGGTCGGGGCGGTGGCGTTCGTCCACCGCCAGCGCCGGCTCACCGACCCGCTGCTGGCCTTCGACATCTTCCGTTCCCGCATCTTCACCGGTGGGGTGTTGGCCGCGGGTGGGGCGATGTTCGCGGTCGCGGGTGTCGAACTGCTGACCACGCAGCGTTTCCAGTTGGTGGGCGGTTTCAGCCCCCTGCAGGCCGGCCTGATGGTGGCGGCGGTGACGGCCTCGGCCTTCCCGATGTCGATCCTCGGCGGGGCGAATCTGCACCGGGTGGGTTTCCTGCCGCTGATCTCGGGCGGTTTCGGCGCGGTGGCACTCGGCGTGGGCATCGCGGCCGCCGCCGGGGGCCGGGAGGCGTTCGTGCCCTTCGTTCTGGGACTGCTGCTGGTCGGGGCGGGCGCGGGGGCCATCATGTCCGTGTCCTCCACCGCGATCATGGGCTCGGCCCCGGTGCGCCGCGCCGGGATGGCCGCCGGCGTGGAGGAGGTCTCCTACGAGTTCGGCACGCTGCTGTCGGTGGCGGTCCTGGGCAGCCTGTTGCCCGCGTTCTTCCTGCTGCGCGCCCCGGACGGGACGCCCGCCGATCCCCAGGTCGCCCTCGGGGATCCGGCGTACGCGGTCGCTGCCGCGGTGGCCTATGACGGGGCGTATCTGACCATCCTGACGATCATCGCCGTCTTCGCCGCCGTGCTGGCCGCCGCCACCGCCTGGTGCTTCCGCGGCAATCCGAAGGGGGCGCAGGTCGCGCAGGAGTGAGCGGGCGCAGGTCATCGGCGTGAGCGTCGGGCTGGTGGGCCATCACGAAGTCGTGGCGGTGACCTACGAGGCGCTCTCCCGGGTGGCGTAGGAAGCCGGTCTTGTCGACGCCGCCGGGGTCCCGCCGAACAGGTCGACGAGGCGGCGCGGTTGCGCGCGGTCGTCGAGAAGGTACTTGCCCGCATCCCGCGCGGACAGCCTGCGAGCGGCCTAGACTCCCCGCTATGGCCCCCACCGCGATCCCCGACTCCGGGCGGCAGCCCTCCCAGCGCACCGACCGTGGCACGGTCACCGCCTGGGCGCTGTGGGATCTCGGTTCGGCAGCCTTCAACGCTGTCCTGGTGACCTTCATCTTCTCCGTCTACCTGACGGATTCCGTCGGTGCGACCATCGACAGCCGGTTCACGCCCACCCAGTGGTACGGCTGGGCGATGGGCGCCGCGGGCGTGGCGATCGCCCTGATCACCCCGATCATGGGCCAGCGCAGTGACCGGCGCGGCACCCGCAAACGCGCCGTCGGCATGTGGACCTACGTCACCGTCGCCCTGATGCTCTGCCTGTTCCTCATCCGCAACGACGACCAGCTCTACTTCTGGTTGGGACTGGCCATCATGGGGCTGGCGTCGATCACCTTCGAATTCGCCGAGGTCAATTACTTCGCACAGCTGCGCCAGGTGTCCACGAAGGACACCGTCGGGCGGGTGTCCGGCTTCGGCTGGGCCATGGGTTATTTCGGCGGCATCGTCGTGTTGCTGCTGTGCTTCGTCGGCTTCGTGGCCGGGGAGGGCGGGACCCGCGGCCTGTTCGACATCCCGGTCGAGGGCGGGTTGAACATCCGGCTCGTGGCCGTCTTCGCCGCGGCGTGGTTCGCGGTCTCCGCGATCCCGCTGCTCATCCGCGTGCCCGAGATCGCCCCCGCCCCCGGAGCCGCACCCACCGGGGTCGTCGAGCAATACCGCCAGCTGTGGCGCGATATCCGGGCGCTGTGGAGGGCCGACTCGAACGCCCTGCGTTTCCTCATCGCCTCGGCGATCTTCCGCGACGGCCTGGCCGGGGTGTTCACCTTCGGCGCCG
Source organism: uncultured Corynebacterium sp. (assembly GCA_964431055.1). Lineage (GTDB taxonomy): Bacteria > Actinomycetota > Actinomycetes > Mycobacteriales > Mycobacteriaceae > Corynebacterium. The sequence continues at coordinate 6,341 of CAYSIP010000085.1, forward strand.
TCCTCGCCGTCAGCGTCTACGGGCTGAGCACCAGCGAGGTCCTCATCTTCGGCGTCGGCGCCAACATCGTCGCCGCCCTCGGCGCGGTCGTCGGCGGCCTTCTCGACGACCGGATCGGCCCCAAGCCCGTCATCCTGGGTTCCCTGGTCCTGATGATCGCCATCGCCGTCACCCTGTTCTTCGTGGAGGGGCCGGACGGTTTCTGGATCTTCGGTCTGCTGCTGTGCCTGTTCGTCGGTCCCGCCCAGTCCGCGGCGCGTTCCTTCCTCGCGCGGGCCACCCCGCCGGCGCACGAGGGCCAGATGTTCGGTCTCTACGCCACCACCGGGCGGGCCGTGTCCTGGCTGTCGCCGATCATGTTCGGCCTGTTCGTCTCCCTCGCCGGCGGCGACGACCGGGGTGGGATCCTCGGCATCGGCCTGGTCCTGCTCATCGGCGCCCTGTTGCTGATCCCGGTGAAGGACCCGGTGCGGGACCTGCCGGTGGAGAAACCCGCAAGTTCCTAACCCTCCGACGCGGGCTCCCCGTCGGCCAGGTCCATGATCCGCAGCACCAGACCGAGTCGGCGGTGCGTGGGCAGGCCGGTGTCGGACACTCCCCCGATGCGCACCAGCCCCTCCTGACCGGGAACCAGATGATGGACGGCCTGCAGCTCATGCACGGCCTCCCCGGTGGAGATGGTGCGCCGATCCCAGTCGATGACGTAGGAGTCCACCGCCGTCATCACCTCCTGCCGACCCGAACGGGCGGCGAGGTCCTCCTCCACCAGGCTGGTGATGCAGCCACCCAGGATCCGGTTCGCCGAGGTCGTTCCCCCGCCGGCGAGGGAGGCGAGCAGCTTGTTCGCTTCCTGCGCGGCACCCCGGGCCAGGAGCGGATCCAGATAGCGGCGGTACAGTGCCTGCGCATCGGTGTGGTCGGCGGGCAGGTGCTCCAGCGCGTGGCCGGGCAACCTGACGTGGACCTTCCGGTCGTCGAGGTAGAGCAGGTGATCATTGCCGGCGTAGACCAGGGCGGGCAGCTCAGTCATGGCGGGGTGGGATCCTCTCACGGTGTCGGCGGGTGGGCCCCACCCTAGCCCCGGGCCGCCCGCCTGTCCGTCCGTCTACACGTCGCGGACGATGAGCTCGTCCAGCGGGGTCGGCGACACCAGGTAGGGCGCGACCTCCAGCACGGTGTACGCGCCGGCCTGGCCCGCCTCGCGCAGGCGGTGCGCCGCGCGGGCGTAGGCGATCTGGACGGCGGCCGTGAAATCGGGGTTGCGCTCGAGTTCCAGGGTGAACTCCACCGACTGGGTGTATCCGCCGGTGTCGCCCGCGGTGATCACGTGACCACCGTGCGGCATGCCGGTGTGCTCGGCGTCGAAGGTGGCCTCGTCGATGAAGTTGACCTCGACCTGGTAGCCGACGAAGTAGTCGGGCATGGTGCGGATGTCATTCTCGATCCGCTCACGGTCGGCCTCGTCGCAGACGACGAAGCAGCGGCGGATGTGCGCCTGCTTGCCGTCCAGGTCGCCGGCCTCCCCACGGCGCGCGGACTCCAGGGCCTCCTCGTTGGGGATGGTGTACTGGACGGCCTTGTGGACGCCCTCGATCCGGCGCAGGGCGTCTGAATGGCCCTGGGACAGGCCCGGCCCCCAGAAGGTGTGCTGCTGGGCACCCGGCAGGATGGCGCTGGCCAGGGTGCGGTTCAGGGAGAACATGCCCGGATCCCAGCCGGTGGCGACGATCGCGACGGTGCCGGCCTTCTTGGCGGCGGCGTCCATCTCCGCGCGGTGGCGGGCGATGTCGCGGTGGTTGTCGTAGGTGTCCACCGTCGAGGTGTGCTCGGCGAACTCAGGCGCCTGGGCCGGGATGTCGGTGGCCGAACCGAGGCAGAGCAGGGCGACGTCGAATTTGTCGGTGTGCTCGGCGAACTCCGCGGACGGCAGGACCGGGGTCTCCGGGTCCAGGGTGTCGAGCGAATCGCGGCGGGAGAAGATGCCCGCCAACGTCATGTCGGGCTGGCGGGCGACCAGCTTCTCCACGGAGCGGCCGAGGTTGCCGTAACCGACGATTGCGACCCGGATGTCTGCCATGTCTTGAGTTCCTTCCGAAAGGGGCTGGATGTGCGGTTGTCATTCTACGTAAGAGGAGACCTGGGGCACGGGAAACCGGTGACGGGTTGTGTGGGGACGGGCTTGGGGAGCGCTGTCCGGAATGGGGCGGTTGCGCGGTTTTTCTGACTTTTCCGGATGTTTTCACCCCTCCGTCGCCCCATCCCGGACAACGACCCGGACCCGGCGACCCCGTGAAACACAAAACGGCCGGTCAGCTACCTCGCTGACCGGCCGTCACAGAGCTGGAGACGAGACTTGCAACCAGCTGGCGCCCCGAGTGTGCGGGTTCAGGACTCCAGGTTGGTGACCAGATCGAGGAATTCCTCAGCGTAGGCGATCTGCTTGCGCAGCTTCTCGTAGCGCGCACGGGTCTCATCCCGGATGTCGGCGAGCGTGGCTTTGGCCTGCTCCCGGCTCTGCAGCGTGGAGTCGTCACCTTCCCCGTCGTAGGGACGGCGAAGAGCGGCAGCGGCGTCCAGGAAGTCCCTCATCTGGTCGAGGGTGAAACCCAACGGCTTCATCCGCCTGACCAACAGGATCCGGTGCACGTCAGCTTCGCTGTAGAGACGGAACCCCCCGGGACTGCGACCTGAAGGGGTGACCAGACCGACGTTGTCGTAATGGCGCAGAGTGGGAACCGACAACCCCGTGCGTTCGGTGACCTCACCGATCTTCAGGCCGCTGTCTGCCACTGACCATTTCCTTTCATTGTGACGTTGATCATAGGCGCCCACGGTGACGTTGACCGCCCGGCGATACGCCAGCTACGGTAGCCCCCATTCCGAACCCTAAAGCTACTAGAGGGTTCGATTCCCTCCGGGCATTTCGCCCCATTGCGCACTCCACAGAGATGGATCATCCATGACCGAAACTACCATGGCGGCCCCTCGCCCCAGCCCCGATGCAGACGGCACCGACGCCCCCACCGGTGTCCTCGCCTCCTTCCGTTACGCCTTCTCCTCGCCCCGGCGCCTGCGCATGGAGGTCCTCGCTGGCCTGGCCGTCGCACTCGCCCTGATCCCGGAGGCGATCTCCTTCTCCATCCTCGCCGGTGTGGATCCGGCCGTCGGCCTGTTCTCCTCGGTCGTCATGGCCATCGCCATCGCCTTCACCGGGGGACGACCGGCCATGATCACCGCTGCCACCGGGGCGATCGCCCTGGTCATCGCCCCGGTGGCCCGGGAGTACGGGATGGACTATTTCATCGCCACCGTCATCCTGGGTGGCATCCTCCAGGTCATCCTCGGCATGCTGGGCGTGGCCAAGCTTCAGCGGTTCATTCCACGCTCCGTGATGACCGGCTTCGTCAACGCACTCGGCATCATGATCTTCCTCGCCCAGGTCCCCCACCTGATCGACGTGCCCTGGCTGGTCTATCCACTGGTCGCCGTCGGCCTGGTCATCATGATCTTCTTCCCCAGGCTCACCTCGGTGATTCCTGCCCCGCTGATCACCATCATCGTCCTCACCGCCCTGGTCGTGGCGGCCGGTTGGGCCGTGCCGAATGTTTCGGACATGGGCGAACTGCCTCGCTCCCTGCCGGAACTGTTCATCCCGAATGTTCCCTGGAATATCGAGACCCTGCAGATCATCGCCCCCTACGCCCTGGCCATGGCGGTGGTCGGTCTCATGGAGTCACTGATGACCGCCAAGCTCGTCGATGACATCACCGACACCCACTCGGACAAGACCCGCGAGAGCTGGGGCCAGGGCGTGGCCAACGTCGCCTCCGGGCTCTTCGGCGGCA
>CAYSIP010000086.1:0-10087 GCA_964431055.1 uncultured Corynebacterium sp.
TGTCGATGAGGTTCTGGTCGTTGGTGAACGAGTGGACGGTCTCGACGTGGCCGTGTTCGACGCCGTAGCGGTCATTGACGACCTTGAGCACCGGGGTGATGCCGTTGGTGGTGCAGGACGCGGCGGAGAGGATCTGGTCGTCGGCGGCGATGTCGGCGTGGTTGATGCCGTAGACGATGTTCTTCACGTCACCCTTGCCCGGTGCGGTGAGCACCACCCGGGACACACCCTTCGACTTCAGGTGCTGGGACAGGCCCTCACGGTCGCGCCACCGGCCGGTGTTGTCGACCACGATGGCCTCGTCGATGCCGTAGGAGGTGTAGTCGATGGTGGCCGGGTCATCGGAGTAGATGACCTGGATCCGGGTGCCGTTGGCCCAGATGACGTTGTTTTCCTCGTCGACGGTGATGGTGCCGTCGAAGGCCCCGTGGACGGAGTCGCGGCGCAGGAGGGAGGCGCGCTTGACGAGGTCACCCTCGCCCTTGGAGCGGACGACGACGGCACGCAGGCGCACGCCGCCGTAGGTGGCCTCGCGGGCGATGAGGATGCGGGCCAGCAGGCGGCCGATGCGGCCGAAGCCGTAGAGCACGACGTCGGTGTGCTTCATCTCGGAGCCGCTGCCGAGGATCGACTCGAGCTCGCGCTCCAGGTAGGCGCGCAGGTCGGTCTCGCCGGAGCGGTCGAAGCCGGTGGCCAGGCCACCCACGTCGATGGAGGCGGTTCCCAGGTCCATGGCGGCCAGTTCCCGCAGGACGGGCAGGGTCTTGTCGAGCGGCAGCTCGTGGTCCGTGACGCGGCGGGCGTAGCGGTGCGACTTGATGATGTCGATGTCCTTGGCGCCGACCAGCAGGCGCCCGAAGATCGACGTCACGACGTCGTGGTTGCGGTGGAGCTGGCTGATCAGCGGCAGCATCTCCTGGGCGAGAGCGATTTTCTCGTTCCAGTCGTTCTGGTCTGCCTGCGCGTTCGCGGTCACTGAGAGTGTCCCTCCGTGGATGTCGAAGTAGATGATCGGCGGACCCGTGCGTTGGGGCCACCTTCATCCACTCTAGCCAGGCTCCCGCGCGGGGAGGGCACCGGCCAGCCCGGTTACGCCGCAGGCCAGAGCCCCCGGAGGATTTCGGCGGCACCGCCCGACGGCAGCTTATCGACGTCCGTGCCCACCAGGCAGTAGGCGAAACGTTCCTCACCGGTGGCGCGCAACGGCGCCAGCAGCGGCGCAAGGTAGGGGTAGACGGACCCGATGTGGGGGTGAGCGCGGGTGAAGTCGGTCTCCAGGCCCCGGGCCACCCGCCCAGACAGGGCCCGGGTGGCCACGGAAGACCCGCCGCGTGCCAGCAACCCCCGGTTGATCGGGGAGGTGCCGGCCTCGTCGGCGAGCAGGAGGGCGCTGCCGCAGGAGACGGCCGCGACCCCGGGCAGGTCAAGGGTGGCGCGCACGTCGGCGGCGGTGCGCACTCCCCCGGCCGCGACGAGCGGCACAGTGACCCCGACGGCGGTGACGGCCGCGAGGAGCTCGACCAGAGGACGGTCGTCGGGGGTTTCCCCGACGGTCCAGGTGGATCGGTGCCCGCCCGCCGCGGGGCCCTGGACGACGAGCGCGTCGGCCCCGAGGTTCTGCGCGTGGAGGGCGTCCTCCGGGCGGGTGACGGTCACCCACGCCTCGACACCGGCGTCGTGCAACCGGGCGACCTGCCCCCTGCTGAACGGTCCGAAGGTGGCGCTGACCACTGCGGGGCCGTGGCCGGCGCGCACGGCGTCGAGGACGGCGTCGAATTTGGCGTCGAAGCCGTTGGTGTAGTCGACCTCGGGGAGTTCCGGGACCGACAGCCCGCGGGCGGTGTACTCGTCGGCGAGCTCCCCGATCAGCGCCCGGACGTGATCGAGGGATTCGAAGGGTCGCTGTGGGGTGAAGAGGTTAACTCCGTAGGGGCCTTCCGTCTGCCGCATCCATCCGGTGAGCGTGTCGACGGGCGCGGGGCCGGGGCCGAGGAAACCGAGGGATCCCACCCGCGCGGCCGCATTGACCAGCGCGGGGGTGGAGGGGCCTCCGGCCATCGGCGCCACGAGGACGGGAACCTCGAGGGAGGAGAGGATGCTCATGCCGTCAGGCTATATGAGACACTGGGCCGGTGTTCTCGCTGAAATTCTTCTCCCGTCTGTTCCGTTCGCGCCGCTCCGGGCCCGACGGGGTGACGCTTGATCCTGCGCTGCTGGAGGCCGACTGGTTGATCGTCGGGCTGGGTAATCCGGGGGCACGCTACGCGCCGACCCGCCACAATGTCGGTTACATGGCCGTCGACGACCTGCTCGCCGAGACCGGGGACGTGCTGGTCCCGGTCCGTGGGCTGCCGGTGGCTGCCGCAGCCGTCGACCTCGATGGCACGCACGCCCTGGTGTTGCGGTCATCGACGTTCATGAACGTCTCCGGTGAGGCCGTGGCTCCCCTGGCCCGGCAGCTGGACATCCCGGCCGAGCGCATCGTGGTCCTCCACGATGAGCTGGATCTGCCTGCCGGCACGGTGCGGGTCAAGGTCGGCGGCAACGAAAACGGTCACAACGGGTTGAAGTCGCTGTCCGAGTTGCTGGGCACGCGGGATTACCCGCGGGTGCGCATCGGGATCTCCCGACCGCCGAAGGGCACGCCGGTGCCTGACTACGTCCTCGGCCCGGTCGACCCCGGCGCGGGCATCGACGAGGCGATCGCCACCGCCGCGCAGGCCGTGCGGTTGGTGGTCACGCGCGGGGTCCAGGCGGCGCAGAACGTCATTCACGCCCGGTGACCGCGGAGACGGTTCAGGAGACATCGTTCATGTCTCTCTCATCTTCACTTCATAGGGCGTGACCAGGACTCTCCCGGAATATCGGAGTCGTCTGCCGGGCTTGAGGGTGACGGCCAAGGGTGTGGTACTCCCCGTGCGCCGGTCCACACCGGCGCATCACCTCCCCACCCACCACCTCGCACACCAGGTGTCCCTCCGTGGATGTCGCAGCAATCATCGCCGCCGTCATGGCGCTGATTTCGCCGCTTCTCGGCGGCGTCGGCGCACCTGCCCGGTCCTCCGCCCCCTTCTCATCGTCGGTGACTGGGACGACTGGGACGATTAAGCCCTGAAGACATGGTTCGGCCCCGGCGTGTGATCTTCACGCCGGGCCTTTCGTCAGCCATCAACCGCGGAGCATCCGGGTGATGGTCTCGAGGTCGGTGAGGACGGCGTCGAGCTCCCCGGCCCGGCGCTCGGCCGGGGCGAAGCCGTGTTCGTCGAAGTCGGTGAACAGGTTGAGCTCGACCTGGTTGCGGACGTCGTGCATGGCGAAGTGGCCCACGATCTGGCGCCATTGTTCGACCGCCCGGATCGCGTTGGAGGCGCCGTAACCGACGAAGGCGACGGGTTTGCGGAACCACTCGGAACCGAGGGAATCGAAGGCGTTCTTGAACGGGCCGGGCACGCCGTGGTTGTACTCCGGAGTGACGAAGATGAAGGCGTCACAGGAGTCGACGGCCTCCGACCAGGCGGTGACCCGCGGGTCGTCGTAGATCTTGGCGGCGGCGCCGGGCACGGCGCCGGTGGTCAGGAGGGGAACGGCGAATTCCGCCAGATCCAGGATCCCGTAACTCGCCCCTTCTCCGTCGCGGGCGTCGGCGTGATGTTTGACCCAGTCCCCGACGGCTTTTCCTGCGCGGCCTTCACGGATGCTGCCGATGATGATGCCGATCTTCATGGGAGCCCTCCCCTGTCTGCTGTGGTGGCGGATGCCCGTCGACACGTCATCCGCGGTGAGCGGGTTCACATCCACACTAAGATGGCGCGCACATTCCCGCACGAGGAAGGACCACGACAGTGTGCCCCACCGCAACCTACGTCATCACCGGCGCCTCCGACGGCATCGGCGCCGCCGCCGCCCGACTGATCCACGAATCCCTTCCCACCGCCCGGCTGGTCCTGGTCGGCCGCGACCCGGACAAGACGCGGGCGGTCGCCGAGCCACTCGGCGCGGAGCACCACACCGCAGATTTCACCCGGCTCGACGAGGTCCACGCGCTCGCGGCCACCCTCAAGAATTCCTGCCCCCGCATCGACGCACTGGTCAACAACGCCGGCGGAAACTTCAGCGGCCCGGTCCGCACCGTCGACGGGTTCGAGAGAACCTGGCAGGTCAACCAGGTCGCCGCCCATCTGCTGACCAATCTGCTGATCGACACGCTCCTGGCGTCGCGAGCGTCGGTGGTGGCCACCTCCTCCCTGGCGTCGACCATGGCTCCCCGGTTCAACCCCGATGATCCGAATGTCTTCGACCGCTTCACCCCGGACCGCGCCTACTCCAACGCCAAACTGGGCAATGTCCTGTTCACACGCGCCCTGCACCGTCGTTATCACTCGCGGGGCCTCCACACCGTGGCCTTCCATCCCGGTCTCATCGCCACGAACTTCGCCAGAGGCAGCTCCAGCCCGCTGCGGCTGGCCTATCAGACGCCACTGAAGCGGTTGATGAGCTCCCCGGAGAAGGGTGGGGCCAATCTCGCCCACTTCATCACCGGTGTACCCGGCATCCACTGGGAGTCCGGCCGCTACTACAACGACAATCGCCACCCCGGGCGGGAGCGTCGGCAGGCGAAGGACCCGGACCTGTACAACCGGGTCTTCGACGACACCGCCGCCGCGCTCGGGGTGGGGTGGCCGTGACGGCAGGATCCGGTTCGGGATCGGCCACGCCAGGTACTACTCTTGAACAATTATGAGCACCCCCGTCGTCACCGAGGCCACCCGTCGCCGCACCTTCGCTGTCATCGCCCACCCGGACGCCGGTAAGTCCACCCTGACCGAGGCGTTGGCGCTGCACGCGCACATCATCACCGAGGCGGGCGCGACGCACGGCAAGGCCGGCCGCAAGGCGACGGTCTCGGACTGGATGGACATGGAAAAGGACCGCGGCATCTCCATCGCCTCCTCGGCGCTGCAGTTCGAGTACGCCCCGGAGGGCCACGAGGGCGAGCCGTACATGATCAACCTCGTCGACACCCCCGGCCACGCTGATTTCTCGGAGGACACCTACCGCGTACTCACGGCCGTCGACGCCGCCGTGATGCTCATCGACGCCGCGAAGGGCCTCGAGCCGCAGACCCTCAAGCTCTTCCGGGTGTGCAAGGCCCGTGGCCTGCCGATCATCACGGTGATCAACAAGTGGGACCGCGTGGGCCGGGAGCCCCTCGAGCTGGTGGACGAGATCGTCGAGGAGATCGGCCTGCAGCCCACCCCGTTGTTCTGGCCGGTGGGTGAGGCCGGTGATTTCCGGGGGCTCGCGAAGGTCAGTGAGGACGGCGAGGCCGAGGAGTACATCCATTTCATCCGCACCGCGGGTGGCTCCACCATCGCCCCGGAGGAGCACTACTCCCCCGATGAGGCGCTGGCGAAGGAGAACGGCGCATGGGAGACCGCCGCCGAGGAGGCCGAACTGCTGGCCGCCGACGGCGCGATCCATGACCAGGAGATGTTCGAGCAGTGCGAGACCTCCCCGCTGATCTTCGCCTCCGCAATGCTCAACTTCGGTGTCCACCAGATCCTGGACACCCTGTGCACCCTGGCCCCGGCCCCGCACGAGCGCCACAGCGACCCGACGGCCGTCGAGGCGTCGACAAGCGCGATGGACGAGGTGCGTGAGGTCGGCGACGACTTCTCCGGTGTGGTGTTCAAGGTCCAGGCCGGCATGGACCGCAACCACCGCGACACCCTGGCGTTCATGCGCGTGGTCTCCGGGGCGTTCGAGCGTGGCATGCAGGTCACCCACGCCCAGTCGGGCCGTTCCTTCTCCACCAAATACGCCCTGACGGTCTTCGGCCGCACCCGTTCCACGGTGGAGGCCGCCTACCCCGGTGACATCGTCGGCCTCGTCAACGCCGGCTCGCTCGCCCCGGGTGACACGATCTACGCCGGCCGCAAGGTCCAGTACCCGCCGATGCCGCAGTTCGCGCCCGAGCACTTCCGCATCCTGCGCGCGAAGTCGCTGGGCAAGTACAAGCAGTTCCGCAAGGCGCTCGACCAGCTGGAATCCGAGGGCGTCGTGCAGATCCTGCGCAACGACGCCCGCGGCGACGCCAATCCGGTGATGGCCGCCGTCGGTCCCATGCAGTTCGAGGTCATGCAGGCGCGGATGGAGGTCGAGTACAACGTCGAGACCGTCGCCGATCCGATCCCCTACACCGTGGCCCGGCGCACCGACGCCGCGTCCGCGCCCGAGCTGGATCGCCAGCGTGGGGTGGAGGTCTTCACCCGCACCGACGGCGCGCTCATCGCCCTGTTCGGTGACAAGTGGAAGCTGCAGTTCATCCAGCGTGAGCACCCCGAGTTCACCCTCGAGACCCTCGTGGCCGATTAACCCTCTCAACCGGCCGGACCCCGGGCCCCGATCACACCGTGATCGGGGCCTTTCGTCATCCCGGCAGCGTCGGCCCCCTTGAGACTACTAAAAAGTATCGCTACAATTAAGTAGTGAAAATGGCAGGGCAACTCCTGCAGTCACAGTCGAAGAGAAAGGACCTGAAGAAAGGACATGACGACCACCATTCCCACCAGCACCTCAACCACCATCCCGGCCCCCGTCTCCCGGCCCGCGGACGCCACACCCTCACCCCGGCGGTCAGCGGCCTGGCGCACCTGGGACTGGGTCAACCTCGCGCTCGGCGTCTTCCTGATACTGGCCCCGCTGATCATCCCCGGCGCCCCGACCGTCCGCTTCCTCGTCCTCGGCGTAGTCGTCTCCGCGATCGCCCTCTGGGGCCTGGCCACGGCCTCAAGTTATCCGGCCGAGATCGCGATGAGCGTCGCCGCGTTCGCCACCTACTTCGCCGGCCACTTCGGTCTCTTCGGGGCCGCCCCGCGGTGGACCCTCTGGCTCACCGGGCTGGCCATCTTCATCGTCGCGATGTACACGCTCAAGGAACGCCAGGTCCGTAGCTGACCGTGGCCAACTGTCACAGCTCCTCCAGGACCGCCTCCGCCATGGCCACCTGTCCGGTGGGAGTCGGGTGCATCGGATAGGCCCCGGTATCGACGCCGAAGAAATCCACCCACCGCCGCTCGGGGGCCGCGCACCCGGTGTGCTGCTCGACGTCCGGGGGCAGGACGGCCTCCGCGTCGTTGCGCTCGGCGGCCTCCCTGACCACCTGGTTGAGCTGGTCGGTCAGGTCGATGACCCAGGCGCGGTCAGGTTCGCTCACCGCCGTGATCTCGACGCAGTCATCCCCGGGGGCGAGCAACGGCACATAGCCGGTGACGATGACGCGGGCGTCCGGGGCGCGGGCGTCGATCTCCCGGTGGATGCGGTCGAGCTCGGCGGGAAGTTCCGCCAGCCGCGCCGACGTGGCCTCCTGCAGGGCGGGCCCGCAGGCGGAGGGCTGATTGGCCCTCATCGCCCCGATCACGCACCCGACGATGGCCCCGAAACCGATGTCATTGCCGCCGACGGACAAGGTCACCAGGTCGTCCTCCCGCGTCACCGCGTCCACCTGGGCGGGGATCTCCACCTCGCCGGCGACCGTGGGGTTGAGCATGTCGGCGGTGACGGCGCCGGCGCAGCTGACGTCCCGGCCGGTGACGCGGTCGTCGGCGAGCACCAGCGAGGGGTAGTTGTCTGCGGAGCGTTGGCAGGATTCGGGCCCGCTGACGGCGGAACCCGTGCTGCCGAGTGCGGCATAGGAGTCGCCGAGGGCGACATAGTCGTACGAGTCGAGGACGGGTTCGGGCGTGACGGCCGGTTCCTCCCCGCCGGGGTCGGCACTGCAGGCTGTCAGGGCCAGGCAGGCGAGAACCGCGGAGAGACCGGTGACTGTGCTGCGACTGTTCACCGTCCCCACGATAACCGTTACAGCAGCGTCGCGACGCCGAAGAGCACCAGCACCACGGCGACGAGGTAACCGGCGAGCTTGACCATCAGCTCCCGCCGCTCCCGCATGACCTCAAAGGCCCGGCCGAACGGGCTGTAGGGGTAATTGCGCACCAGGCCGACGAAGACCGCGGAGATCGCCGGCAGACTGAGCGCGAGGCTGGCGTAGACGATCAGGCCGGCATACCGGATCGCCACGCCATAGTCCCCGGCGGAGAGGAAGGCCAGGCCCGTGAAGAACGGGATCGACGTCGCCGACTGGACCACACCCAGCACGAAACCCACCCCGACCGTCTTCGCCGACGGGGTGTGCAGCGGACCCAACAATTTTCTGACCAGGGCGGAATCCCCGTCCCCCGAACCCCGCAGAGTGAGCGCGAGGGTGACCACGCCGGTGGCGATCAACAGGATGCCGAAGATGGGCGACTCGAGCGCCTGCTGCACCAGATCCCCGAGCCCGTCGAAGATGAGCATGGTGATCAGCGAGAGCACGAACACCCCCAGCCAGTCACCGGCGATGAGCAGGGTGGCGATGCGCCGGTAGGGGCCGGTGCGCGGCAGCATCACGCCCAGGGCGACGACGACGCCGATGAGCAGGACGTTGAGTGAGTCCAGCAGCGCGAAGGACACGGCTTGAAGCACCGGGGCGTCACCCTTTCCGGAAGGTGGGGCGGGAATGGCGGGACATATGCCCCGACAACTTTACGCAGGGGACGGGAAGTGACCCAGCCGCGGCCCGCCGCAGAGTATTCTGCGGAAATCATCCCCGGCCGGTGCTCTCCCCACGCCGCGCCCGCCCCACAGGAAGGCAATCCACCCATGAACGATTCCACCAGGGACACCGAATTCCCGCCCGAGGAATGGTACGACGACGAGGTCCGGATCAACACCGATCCTGAACCCCGCGAAGTGCGGGAGAAACGGTTGGCCGAACTGGGCCAGGCCGTGGACAAATTGCGCGCCGAGGACGGGATCAGGGTGCCGTGGACAGGCGGTGGCCGGGAACCCGATGGGACGTACCGACTCGCCTACCCGGACACCACTTCCCCGGCGTACCAGGTGATGTCAGTGGTCTACGACCACGGCATGGTGTCCTTTTCCTGGCCCCAGTGGGCCGAGGGATGGCAGATCTACGCGGAACTCACCCCGGAAACCGTCCGGCGCCTGGACCTGATCACCACCCTCAAGCTGCTCAGCGCCCTCACCCGGAGCGAACGCTTCGGCGACGGGACCTGGGCGGAAGCCTTCGAATCCGGGCGCGGACTCCTCCTGTTCGAGCACTGGCTCGCGCTGGAGCAGGCGGGCGCACCCCGTCCCGTCACCGTCGGGCCGTGAGGCATGTCCGCCGCCCCGAACTTCACCACCCGTTTACTTTCGTAGCACTTTCCGCTCACCGGGGGACGCTACAGTCGCGTTTCAGACGTTGCAGAGTCGTGATGTCCGGCACTTGTCCCCGATTGAGATGGAGTCCACGATGAAGGTTGCGGTTTTCGGTGGTGACGGCTTCTGTGGCTGGCCGGCCGCCCTGCATTTATCGGACCGGGGCCACGAGGTGGTGATCGTGGACAACCTGTCCCGGCGCGCCATCGACGAGGAACTCGGAACGGGATCGCTGACCCCGATCCGCTCCATCGAGGAGCGCATCGCCGCCTGGCGGGAGGTGTCGGGCCGTCAGCTCGGTTTCGAGAACATCGACGTTGCGTGCGACTACGAGGCCTTGCTCGACTTCCTGATCTGTGAGGCGCCCGACGCCGTCATCCATTTCGCCGAGCAGCGGGCGGCGCCCTATTCGATGAAGTCCCCGGCGCACAAGCGCTACACGGTGGACAACAACATCAACGCCACCCACAATCTGCTCACCGCCATCGTGGCCTCGGGCCGGGATATCCACCTGGTCCACCTCGGCACGATGGGCGTGTACGGCTACGGCACCGCGGGCATGAAGATCCCCGAGGGCTACCTCGACATCGAGGTGCCGCTCGACGGCGGCGACGGGCGGGTGGGACAACAGATCCTCTACCCCTCCAACCCGGGGTCGATCTACCACATGACCAAGGTGCTGGACCAGCACCTGTTCGCGTTCTACGCCAAGAACGACGCCCTGCGCATCACCGATCTGCACCAGGGCATCATCTGGGGCACCCACACCGACCAGACCTCCCGCGACGAGCGCCTGATCAACCGTTTCGACTACGACGGGGACTAC
>CAYSIP010000087.1:0-10055 GCA_964431055.1 uncultured Corynebacterium sp.
GCTGCAGGTCAATGATGTAGATGCCGTTACGGTCGGTGAAGATGAAACGACGCATCTTCGGGTTCCAACGGCGGGTCTGGTGGCCGAAGTGGACACCGGCGTCGAGAAGCTCGCGCATGGTTACGACTGCCATGTCACGCTCACTTTCTGTTTAGGTTTTCGGTTTCTGTGGAGCATGTGCAGGTTTTTGTCCTGCACCCTAGCGACGAAGACCGTCCGACACCCGGGACATATCTCCCCCGGGACCTCGTCGGATCCGGCTTCCCCTGTCGGGGCTTCGCCGCGCGTAGTCAGTGGGTCCTGATGCGGACACACTGCTGACGGCCAGTTTAGCCCGTTGCTGGACTGTCACCAAAACCGTGTGTGGGGTTGTCCACAGGCCTCACCCCGTACGCCTCTTCCGTCCCGTCATCCACATGCCACCACACGACGTCCCGGCTTCCCACACCGGGTGATGACAACGTCGGGGGCATGCCCCTTCATCGTCGCGGCACATCTCTTGCCGCCGTCGCACTCGCCACCCTCATGGTCGTCACCGCTCCACCCGCAGTGGCCTACATCGACCCGACGACCGGGTCCCCGATCGCCACCGGAGTGATACGCGCCTTCGACAAACCGGAACGAAACTGGCTACCCGGCCACCGGGGCGTCGACCTGGCCCTGGGCGTGGGCGAACCGGTGCTCGCCGCCGAGGCCGGGGTAGTCACCTTCGCCGGCACGGTGGCCGGGACGCCGGTGGTCTCCCTGGACCACCCGGACGGGGTGCGCACCACCTATCAACCGGTGCACGCGCGGGTGCGGCAGGGCGACGAGGTCACCGAGGGCGCGGTCATCGGAATCCTGGGCCATCCGGTGGACGGGTGGGCGGGGCTCCATTGGGGAGCGCGCACCGGGCCGGAACGCGACGAATACCTCAACCCGCTCTCGCTGCTGGACGCTCCGACCATTCGCCTCAAACCCCTGTGAGAGGTCAGGCCCGGGGATGCGCCCGGGCGTAGACCTCCTTGAGCCGCTGGGTCGAGACATGCGTGTAGATCTGGGTGGTCTGCAGCGAGGAGTGACCCAGCAGTTCCTGGACCACGCGCAGATCCGCGCCGCCCTCGAGAAGGTGGGTGGCGGCGGAATGGCGCAGCCCGTGGGGGGACAGGTTTGCGGCGCCGGTGACCTTCCCCGCCCGGTCGACGATACGGCGGACCTGGCGGGGGTTGATGCGCCTGCCCCGCACGCCTACGAACAGCGCGTCGGTCTCCCCGGCCATGCCGGGACGGGCCTGCTCCAGCCAGATCCGCAGAGCGTCGGCGGCCGCCTCACCGAAAGGCACGATGCGCTGCTTGTCGCCTTTGCCCGTGACCCGCGCGGTGTTGCGGCGGAGGTCCACGTCGTTGATGTCCAGACCAGTCAACTCGGCCACCCGCACACCGGTGGCATAGAGCAGTTCAAGGATTGCGCTGTCACGCAGGAACTCCTCCTCGGAAGCGGAGGCCGCATTGCCGACGAGTTCACCGGCCTGGGTCTCTCCCAGCACAGTGGGCAGCTTCCGGTTGACCTTCGGGGTGACCAGACGGGCGGCGACGTCCGCATCGAGGTACCCCTGACGGGTGGCCCAGGTGGAGAAGGCCCGAACGGCGGCGGTGCGCCGGGCCAGGGTGGCGCGTGACTTTCCGGCGGCGACAGCCTCGGCGAGCCACGCGCGCAGGCTGTCCAGGGTGAAGCCGGTGAAGTCGGGAACTGCGTGGGCCAGATCCTGCAGGTCGGAACGGTACCCGCGCACCGTCGCCGCCGAGCGCCCGACCACCAGCCGCAGATGCTCGACGAAGTCCTCGACCGCCTCACCGATCTGCGAAACCTGGGACTCGTGCGATCGCTGAGGCTGCCGGGGCTCCTGTGTACTCATGGTGGCTGATTCTACCGCTGGCGACCATCAGTCACTGTCACGCGAGGGCATCGCCTCCTCCCCCACCCGGTGCCACTCCACACCCTCCCGGGTGATCACACCCCGTTTCGCCAGATCCACCAGCAGGTGCACGGTGAGCGCCAACGGCAACCCCGCCGTCGCCGCGACCTCCTGGGCGGAGCACCCGGCCCCCGGGTTGAGCGCATCGAAGACCCGCAGCTCATTACGGCTGAGCGCCTGCACCTCGGTGGGGGCGAACTGCAACTCATACTGCTCCACTGCGTCCACCGCCCCCGCAGGCCCCAGCAGCGACCGGATGTCGTCGGCCCCGGTGACCAACTGCGCGCGCCCATGACGGATGCGCTCGTGACAACCGAGGGAACCGGCGCCGGTCACCGGGCCCGGCACGGCCATCGCCACCCGCCCCAACCCCTCCGCCCAGCTCAGGGTGTTGAGCGCACCCGATCTCCACGCGGCCTCCACGATCACGGTGCCCCTCGTCAAAGCGGCCACCAGCCGGTTCCGGGTCAGGAAGCGGTGGCGCTGGGGCGGGGTGCCTGGCGGGTACTCGGTGATCACGCAACCCGACCCGGTGATCCGGTCGAGCAGCGCCCCGTTGCGCGCCGGGTAGACGCGGTCAATGCCGCAGGCCATCACCGCGACGGTGGTCCCACCGGCGGTCAGGGCCGCCTCGTGTGCGGCGGTGTCGATGCCCAGCGCGGCCCCGGACACCACGGTCCACTGATGGGCGGCCAGTCCGCTCACGATCTGACGGGTGACCTCCACCCCGTAACGGGTCACCGCCCGCGTGCCGACGACCGCGACGGACTGCGCGAGCGCCGGGGCCACGGGTCCGCCGCGGACCCACAGGGCGTGCGGGGCGACGGCGTCGGCCTGGTAGGTACGTACGTGTTCGCTCAGGCCGGTGGCGGCGAAGCCGAAAGCCCGGTCGAGCTCGCTGCGCGGCCAGTCCGAATCCTCCGGTGTGAGCAGGCGGGCCCCTGCCTTCTCCGCCGCAGCCAGGTCCTCCTCCGCTCGTTCCCAATCGTGGCGGGCGGCCGTCTCCCCCGCCAGTTCTCCCAGCCAACTGGCGCGCCGCCGTACCCCGGCAGCGATTTCATCGGCGTCCCGGCCAGCGGACAGCAGGTCCTGCAACGCCCGGCTGGGGCCTTCCACCACGCGGTTGAGATAGGCCCAGGATTCCCGTCTGCTCATGCCGCCATCTCCTGCGCCGTGACGGAACCGCGCAGGTGGACGGCGCGCGCCACGTGATCCAGATCCGGGCGGGCGGCACCTGCCAGATCGCAGATCGTCCACGCCAGTTTCAGGGCCCGGTCGACCCCCCGCTGACTGAGGGAGCCGTCGGCGAGGTAGGCGCCCAGCAACGCCATGGCGGCGTCGTCCGCGGGGTGATGTCGGCGCAGCTCGTGCGGGTCCATGCCGGCGTTCGTCACCGCCGGGGAGGAGGCCGCCTCCCAGCGGGCGGCGGCGCGGTCGCGGGCCGCGGCCACCCGCTCGGCGATGACAGCGGTGGGTTCGGCGCCGACCGCGGTGAGCACCGCGTTGCGCGAGGTGGTGCGCACCCCGATGTCGATGCGGTCGCGCAGCGGGCCCGACAGGTTGTTGAGGTGGGTGAGCCGCTGTCGCACCGTGCATCGGCACGCGGCCGGATCCTCGGCCGCGCACCGGCACGGGTTGGCCGCCAGCACCAGTTGGATGCGGGCGGGGAAGATCACCTCCCGGCGCGAGCGCACCAACCGCACGTGTCCGTCCTCGAGGGGCGTGCGCAACCCGTCGAGGATGGCGGCGGGAATCTCAGAGGCCTCGTCGAGAAAGAGCACCCCGTGGTGGGCGAGGCTGACGGCCCCGGGCCGGGGATTGCCCGCTCCCCCACCGAGCAGGGCCGCGCGGGTCACCGAATGGTGCGGGGCCACGAAGGGTGCGTGGCGCACCGCGCCGCCGGGCAAACCGGCGGGTCCGGCGACGGAGTGGACGGCGGTGGCCTCCACAGCCTGATCGGGAGTCAGGCCCGGCAGCAACCCGGGCAGGCGGGCGGCGATCATCGACTTGCCGGAACCGGGCGGGCCGATCATGAGCAGGTGGTGCCCGCCGGCGGCGGCGACCTCCGCGGCGAAGCGCGCCTCCTCCTGGCCGGCCAGATCCGCGAAATCGGGACGGCGGCGCAGTGGGGCGGATTCAATGTCGGGAATGTCCGCGGCCCGGGGCAGGGTGGCCTCCCCGATCCCCCATTCCCAGGCCTGGCGGAGCGTGCCGGCCACGAGAACCTCAGGGTGCTCACCGATCAGCGCGGCCTCCGCGGCGTTGCCCGACGGAATGATCACGCGGTCGAACCCCTCGGCGCGGGCGGCGAGCAGGGCGGGCAGGATGCCTGGCACGGGGCGGACGGCGCCATCGAGCCCCAGTTCACCGAGCACCATCGTGGATTCCAGGCGGTGGCTCACACCGGGGTGGCGGGCGGCGAGCACCGCCAAGGCGATCGCCAGGTCGAAGTGCGAACCCGACTTGGGCAGGGACGCCGGTGAGAGCGAGACGATGATCTTCGTTCTCGGCCACTCCAGGTCTACGTTCGCCACGGCGGTGCGGATGCGGTCCCGGGATTCGCTGACGGCGGTGTCCCCGAGCCCGACGACGTGGATGCCCGGCAGGCCGGGGCCGATATTCGCCTCGATGACCACGATCCGGGCGTTCACCCCGCTGAGCGCCGTGGTGTGTGCCCTACCGAGCGCCATGTTCGACTCCCTCGTAGAAGTCCACGTCGAAGCCGTCGCCCGCGGCGGTGAGTTCGATGACGTCGAACCGCACTGCCGTCCAGGGTCTGTTCTCCAGCCAGTGGGCGGCAGCCCGGCGCATGCGGGCGAGTTTGCGCCCCGTCACCGCCTCCGCTCCGCCGTAACCGCGCCCGGAACGGGTCTTGACCTCCACAAACACGGTCGTGTCATCGGGTTCGCGGACGATCAGGTCCAGTTCGCCGACGGGGAAGCTGACGTTGCGGCCGATGACCTCGCCCCCGCGGCCCTGGTAGAGCCGGGCGGCATAATCCTCCCCGCGTCGTCCCAGTCGCGCGCGCCGCCTCGTCATCCCCGTCGTTCCGGTTGTCCTCGTGCTCACGGTGTTCTCCCCCCTTGGTGGTGTGCTGTCACCTCCCACTCTCGGACGGGACCGTGGTGGGGACAAGGGGTGACCAACACGCACCGGTCGCGGTTGTGGACAACCAGGTGTTCTCCACAACCGCGGCCGGTGCGCGTTTGACAGGCCGGTGTCCCCGGCGCGTCGGTTACTGCTCGGGCAGGATCAGGTCCGGCTTGTCGAGCTCCTCGATGTTGACGTCCTTGTAGGTGATCACCCTGACGTAGCGGACGAACCTGGCCGAGCGGTACATGTCCCACACCCAGGCGTCCGACATGCGTACCTCGTAATACACGTCGGGGCCGGACGTGTGCGGGATCAGCTCGACGGCGTTGGCCAGGTAGAATCGCCGCTCGGTCTCCACCACATAGGAGAACTGGCTGACGACGTCCCGGTATTCGCGGTAGAGGGAGAGTTCGACCTCGGCCTCGTAGTTGTCGAGTTCCTCAGCGCTCATGACCTACCTCCTAGCCGGTGCCTTCAATGACGGTCGCGCAGCCACCCGGCATGAGCGGCTGCGACGTTGGCATAAGTGTATCGGTGCTCGGGTGTCGCGCCGTGACGGCGCACCGCAGCAAGATGCGTCTTCGTGCCGTAACCCTTGTGGGCGGCCAGCCCGTAGTCCGGATATCGGACATCGAGGTCCACCATCATCTGGTCACGGGTGACCTTGGCCAGCACGCTGGCGGCGGCGATGCAGCGGGCGGCGGCGTCCCCGCCGACCACGGGAAGCTGGGGGCTGGTCAGGCCGGGAACCTTGAGCGCGTCGGTGAGCACGTAACCGGGGCGTAGCTCCAGGCCCGCCACCGCCCGCCGCATGCCGGTGACGTTGGCGCGCTGGATGCCGTGGGCGTCGATCTCCGCCGCCGGAATGGAGATCACCGACCAGGCCAGCGCGACCCGTTGGATGACCGGGTACAGACGCTCTCGGGTGGCCGTGCCCAATTTCTTGGAATCGGTGAGGGTGGCCAGTTCCGGGATGATCTTCTCCGGCAGGATGCAGGCGGCGATGGTGATGGGGCCGCAGCACGCGCCGCGACCGGCCTCGTCCACCCCGGCCACCGGTCCCAGACCGGCCTTCGCCAGCGTCACCTCATAGGTGCGCAGGTGCTTCAGCCGCCGCAGACGCGCCATCGCTACTGTTGCTACTGCTGCTGGGGTTGGATATCCGGGTCGTCGACCCCGCCGATCCGGTTGAACGGGTAGATGATGGCCTGGACCTTGCCGCGGATGTTCTCCTCCGGGATGGTGCCCTGCAGCGGATCCCCGATGTGGGCGCGGGAATCGGCGGAGTTGGTGCGGTTGTCACCCATCATGAAGAAGTGGTCCTCCGGCACCGTCAACGGGCCGAAGTAGTCACCGCCGCAGGCGTCGGAGCCGGTGGCCGGGTCGATGGGGAAGGCCGACGGCTGCAGCGTGTAGGACTGGTCGATCGGCTGGTCGTCGACCATCACCGATGGGTCCCCGGCCTGACAGGACACGGTCTGCCCGCCGGTGGCGACGATGCGTTTGACCAGGTCGTTTTCGTCGGGGGCCACCAGGCCGATATAGGAACCGACATTCTGCAGGCCGCGGACGAGATCGTTTTCCGAGCGCTGGGAGACGAAACCGGCGTTCCAGGAGTCGGTGCCCTTGAACACCACCACGTCACCGGCCTCCGGGTCCGAGAAACGGTAGGAGACCTTGTCCACGAAGATGCGGTCGCCGGTGCAACCCTCACAGCCGTGCAGGGTGGGCTCCATCGACTGGGAGGGGATCATGTACACCCGTCCCACGAAGGTCTGGATGAGGATGATCACCAGGAAGGTGAGCACCACGACGATGGGGATCTCGATGTACCAGGGGGTCGGCTTCTTCTCTCCATCCTCCGTGGCGGACGCCGAGGTCGAACCGACGGCACCGGACTCGGACACCGGGCCTGGCGTCGGGGGCTGGGAGGGACGGGAAGAATCAGTCACGGGCACTGACATTATCAGTCCCGGCCGTTTTCCCAGCCGGCGCCACGAGGCGGACGACGCCCACCCCTTAGAATGGTGCTTCGATCAACCCCTGTCCCGACCCTCCGGAGAGACCCATGGCAGCGTCCGTCACCCCCACCCAGGCAACCGGAGGGGGCGGCGGAGCAGATCACGCCCGTGATCGGTCCCCCTTCCGGGCATTGCTGGCCATGCTCGCCCACCACCGCGGGGCACTGACGGTCGCGGTGGTGCTCTCTCTGTTCGGGGCGGTGCTCGGCCTGGCGCAGCCACTGGTGATCAACGAGATCATCGGCCGCATCGGCCAGGGTTCGATCACCGGGCTGGTCGTTCTGCTGATCGGCCTGCTGCTGGTCTCTTCCGCCCTGTCAGCGGGGCAGATCTATGTCATGACGCGCACCGCCGAATCCGCGGTGTTCGACACCCGCAGACGATTGGTCGCCCGGATGCTGCGCCTGCCGGTGGCGGTCTACGACCGCACGCGTACCGGTGACCTGGTCACCCGCCTGGGATCCGACACCACGCTGGTGCGCCAGGCATTCACCGGTGGGCTTGTCGACGCCGTCGGGGGCGCCGTCACCATGATCGGCGCGGTCGTGCTCATGGCGTTCATCGATCCGCTCATGCTCGGCATCGTGCTGGCCGTGGTCGCCGTGACGATGATCGCGGTGGTCACCGCGTCCTCGCTCATCCAGCGCCACACCACGAAGGCCCAGGAGGCCGTGGGTGCCCTGGGTGCGGGGATGGACCGGGCACTGGTGGCGGTGCGCACCATCCGGGCGGCCGGTGCGCAGGACCAGGTCGAGTCAGGTCTCGGGGCCGACGCCGAGCGTGCCTTCCGGCAGGGGGTTCACATCGCCCGCGTCGAGGCGTTGCTCTACCCCGCCTCCGGTCTGGCGCTGCAGGCGAGCTTCCTCCTCGTCCTCGGCGTGGGCGGTGTGCGGGTGGCAGCGGGTGACATCTCCGTCGCGGACCTCGTCTCCTTCGTGCTCTACCTGTTCATGGTCTCCATGCCGCTGGGCACGATCTTCTCCGCGGTGACCACCGTGCGGCAGGCGATGGGCGCGCTGCAGCGTATCCAGGAGGTCCTGGTGCAGGACCCGGAGTCCACCGCCGGCGCGCCCGCCACCCCGGCGCAGGACCTGACCTTCGAGGACGTGTCCTTCTCCTACGCCCCCGGCCACCCGGTGTTGCGTGAGGTCTCCTTCCGGGTGCCGGCCGGTGGGAAGACCGCGCTGGTCGGCCCCTCGGGCTCGGGCAAGTCCACCACGCTGGCGTTGATCGAGCGCTTCTACGACGTCAATTCCGGGCGCATCCTGCTGGGTGATCAGGACATCTCGGAGCTGGACCGGGCGTCGCTGCGCGAAGTGGTCGGTTACGTGGAGCAGGAGGCCGCCGTCCTGGCGGGCACCGTGCGGGAGAACCTGCAGCTGGGTTCACCGGACATCGACGACGAACACTGTTGGTGGGCGCTGGAGAAGGTCAACCTTCGCTCCCGTTTCGAAGAGGCCGATGGGCTGGACAGCGTGCTGGGCGATCGTGGCATGAGCCTGTCAGGCGGGCAGCGTCAACGCCTGGCCCTTGCCCGCATGCTGCTGATGGGCACCCCGATCCTCATGCTGGATGAGCCGACCAGCGCGGTGGACTCCCAGAACGAGCAGCTGATTCTCGACGCCATCGACGCGACCGCCGAGGGCCGCACGCTCGTGATCGTCGCCCACCGTCTGTCGACGGTGACCGACGCCGACCAGATCATCGTGATGGACGACGGCCGCATCGAGGCCACCGGCACGCACACCGAACTTCTGGAGACCAGCCCGCTGTACCGCGACCTGGCTGCGCGGCAGCTGCTGGGTTGACTCAGCCCCCCGCGTATTCACCGCTGAACGGGATCGGGGTGATCACGTCCACCATGATCCCGCCGGGAGCCTCCACGATGATGTGGCGTTGCCCGAAGTCCTCGGAACGCAACGGAAGCAGGATGGTCACGTCGGCGTTGACGAGGCGTTCGGCCACCGAGTCAACGTCGTCGACCTCGATGTTGACGAGCAGTCCCGGCGCGGCGGATCCGGAATGCGCGCGGTGACTCTCCGGAATTGTCTGGTGTCCGGCCTGAACGAAGGCGAGTTCCTGACCCTCCGCGTTAAGGGAGACGTACCAGTCACTGGAGAACACGGCCTCAAAGCCGAAGTGGGTGCAGAAGAACGCGGCGACCTCACCGGGGTCGTCGGTCATGATGACGGGATAGACACTGGTGATCATGGGAACTCCTCGGGGGCTTCTACGGAAGGAGGAAGAGCGGCGGGTGGTGATCGCAAGGGTTGTGGTACACCACACACTACCTCCATTCCCCGGGATGGCCGAGGCTGTTAACGTCGGGGTCATGTCACTGGAGGAGGCGACCGGGTGGATCCTACGGGAGCTGGAACGATCGGGTTCCCCGCTCCCGGTGGCCGCGGCGCTCAACGTGCTGGGAATCAACCCGTTCCATGCCACCGAGGATCAGGTTCGCTTTCTGCTGCTCGCGGTCTCCGCCAGTGACCGGCTCCGGATGGTGCGTGACGAGGGCGCCGGCATCGACGTCGTCACGCGGCCGTTGCCGATCGAAGGCCTGCTCGACGTGTTCCACCGGGTGCCGGATCCCCTACCGAATCCCCTGGAGCTGATCAAACCCGGCCGTGGGGATCCCGTCGCTGCGCAGCGCGTGGCCGCGATGAAACGGTTCTTCATCGACGGGGCCTGATCATCCCCGCCTCATGGGTGGCAGGTGACGGACATGTTCACGCGCCTCATCCCTCATTGGAAAAGAAAATACCCTTCGTTCACCACCGGCTGCCCCGGCCCCGCGGCCCGGCCACCAGGTCATCGACGAGTGTCAGGGCGCTGAAGCTGATCCCCGTAGACGCCGAAACCCCCGTCTCCCGCAGGGTGTGCGGGAAACGGGGGTGGCGTGGTTCGTCGTGAAGCGGGGCCCCGAGGGGCTGGTGCTTAGCGACGCTCCTTGATCTTGGCGGCCTTGCCGTGCAGGTCGCGCAGGT
>CAYSIP010000088.1:0-10017 GCA_964431055.1 uncultured Corynebacterium sp.
CTAGTCGACGTCAGCCGTACGCCGGGTCATCGTGCCGGGGACGCGGAAACCGACGCCCATGTCAGCCGGGGTCTTCACCTTCCCGAAGGCCGCGGCGGCAATGACGTGGACGAACACGAGCCCCCCGACGATCACGAGGGCCCAGCCGAGGGCGGCCGGGATGTCGGTGCCGAAGCTGATGATCAGGATTCCCGCCGTGATGAAAGCTCCGGCGACCAGGCTTTCGAACACCAGACGGATGAGCAGACCTGCCATGGGATTACCTCCAGGGAAATCAGGCGGGGCTGTGACCGCGCCCCTGCCGCGATGCCGGTACGACAAAACCCGCTCCCGGTGGTGGACCGGATGCGGGCGGGAAAGGACAGCCGTGGCCGTCGCGCTGCGTCTACTTGCCGAGCTTCTTGGAGGTCGGCGAGTGCATGTCGAGCATCACGGCGAAACCGGAAACGAAGAGGGATGCGCCGATGGCCAGCACGATGGCCGAGGGAATGGCGGCGGGACCATGGCCCGCGGCTTCGGCCCAGAAGAATCCGCCGGCGAAGACGATGGCTCCGAGGATAAACAGGATGAGTGCGCGCATGTTCATTCCACTTCTGTGAAGGTTCCAGGACGGTCGGTGGCACCGACGACGCCGACGGCACCGACCCAGTTTCGACCCCTGAGCCTAGCAGGTGGTCGACTCAGTCGGACGTGTCCTCCCCCGGTGGCCACCGTTGTTCGCGATCCTTCCCGTCCCGTTCCTCGGGCCGCTCAGCTGTGGTTGAACCGTCCCTGCCGTTGCCATTGCCGTTACCGCTGTCCCGTCGCTGACGTCGCTTCCGGTTATTGCGCCGGTTGAGCAGCGCGTAGCGGGCTGCGTCGAAACCCGTACGGCGGCGGGCCCGGCGCAGGCCGCGGCGCATCAGCTGCACCGACAACCGCAGCCGGGGGTCGACGGGCTGGTCCCTCCCGCGGTAGTCGAAGACCGGCAGCCCCGCCTTGAACTGGATGGCGAGCAGACGGGTGAGGAACGTGATCATCAGGGTGAGCACGATCGTGATGTTCTCGTCGACTCCCAACCAGCTCAGGCCCATGTACACGCTGGTGGCCAGGACGGCGATGGAGGCGTAGAGCTCCTTGGAGAAGACCAGCGGCACCCGGTCGGACATGATGTCACGGAGCACACCACCGGACACGCCGTTGAGGACGGCCGCCACGCACGCGATGACGTAACCGTGGCCCATTTCGAGGGCGACCCGGGTGCCGATCAACGCGAACACCGACAGGCCGATGGCGTCGAGGACCAGGAAGAGCACCCGGAAATAGTGCATGAGGAAGGACAACGACACCGTGATCACCGCGGCGACGAGCACGATGATCAGGTAGATCGGCTCCTCCACCCAGGTCAGAGGGTAGGAGTCGAGGATGATGTCGCGGATGGTGCCACCGCCGAGGCCGGTCAGCGCCGCCAGGGCCATGACGCCGAACAGGTCCATCCGCTGACGGCCCGCCGACAGCGCGGCGGTCATGGCCTCACACGTGATCCCGATGACGAACAGGATCGTCATCAACAGTGCCGTGTCGATCATGCCGGTTACCGGTAGGTCACGTTCAGCGGGGCATGGTCCGACCAGCGCGTCTCGACGCTCGGGGCGCGGTCGACCCAGGAGCGCTCGGCGCGGTCGAGCATCGGTTTCGTGGCGGCCTGGTAATCGATGCGCCACCCGGCGTCGTTGTTGAAGGCCTGACCGCGGTAGGTCCACCAGGTGTAGGGGCCGTCGCCCTCGGGCTGGAGACGGCGCGCCACGTCGAACCAGCGGGGGTCCGCTGCGGCCTTCCACTCCGGGCGGTCGGAGTAGTCCACGACGCCGAAGAACTCGCCCAGTCCGGGCTTCTCCTGCGGTTCCCGGTCGGGGTAGGTGCCGAAGACCGAGTCCATGAAGGCCCGTTCCTCGGCCAGGAAACCGGAGCTCTTGAAGTTGCCCTTCCAGTTCTTCAGGTCCTCGCGACGGTGGCAGATGTTCCAGTCGCCGCCGATGACCATCTCGGGGTGCGTCTCCGCGCGTTCGGCGAGCACGTCCGTGAACTCGTCGAGGAAGTGGTACTTCTCGTCCTGTTTCTCCGAGCCGGCGGAACCCGAGGGCAGGTACAGGGAGGCCACACGGACGCCGTCCCAGGTGCCCTCAATCCAGCGTCCCGAATCGGGGAAGGAGCCGAAGCCGACCTGCACGTCCTCGAGGGGTTTCCGGGTGAGGATGCCCACCCCGGCGCGACCCTTGGCGGCCGCGGGGGCCCCGACGTAGTGCCAGCCGTCCGCCAACGCGGGGGCCAATGCCTTCTCCGTCTCGGTGACGGTGGCGCGCACCTCCTGGAGCAGCACGACGTCGGGGCGGTTGTCCCGCAGCCAGGCGAGCATGCCCGGGTTGTCCTCGTTGCGCTGTTTGACGGCGGCACGGATGCCGTTGACGTTGATCGATGTGATGGTCAGGCTCATGCCGGTTACCTTATCGCCGCTCGCCTGCGCAGCCACACCGCGGGGAACCAGATGAGGATGGCCGTCACGGCCAGGCCCGCCCCGGCGAGCGCGGGCGCCGCGTACCCGAGGCCCGCGGCAATGACCGCGCCGCCGAGGGCGGCCCCCGAGGCGTTGGCCAGGTTGAGGGCGGAGTGGTTGAGCGCTGCGGCCAGGGTCTGAGCCTTGCCCGCCACGTCCATCAGCCGGATCTGCAGGGAGGGGATCAGGGAGGACCCGAAGAAGCCGATGAGCGCGAAGTTGATGGTGCCGACCACCACGTTGACGGAGGTGAACCAGAAGGCGGTGAGGACGATGGCGATCATGATCAGCGCGAAGAGGATGCCGTACTCGAGGTTGCGGTCGGCCAGGCGGCCACCGAACCAGTTGCCGACCACCGATCCGACACCGTAGGCCATGAGGACCAGCCACATCCATCCGATGTCGAGCCCCGCACGCTCGGTCATGGTCCAGGAGATGTAGGTGTAGACGGCGAACATACCGCCGAAGCCGACGGTGCCGATCGCCAGCGTCAGCCACACCTGGGCGCGGGTGAGCGCCCCGAGTTCGGTGACCACGGAGGTGGGTTTCATCTTGGTCATGTGCGGCATGAGGATCCACAGCGCGAGGACGGTGACCAGGCCGAGGACGGCGACGAGCACATAGGACGCCGCCCAACCGAAGGCCTGGCCGAGGGCCTGCGCGGCGGGTACGCCCGCGACCGTCGCCACGGACAGGCCCATGCCGATGAACGCGATGGCCCGGCCGCGCTGTCCCGGCGGGGCCATCGACGCCGCGGACAGCCCGGCGACCGAGAAGTACGCGCCGTGTGGCAGGCCGGCGAGGAAGCGGGCGGCCAGCAGGAGCGGGTAGCTGTCGGCGAAGACGGCGATGACGTGGCCGACGGTGAAGGCCGCCATGAGGATCAGTAGCAGGCGGCGACGGGGAACGAAACCGGTCAGTGCGGTGATCAGGGGCGCCCCGACGACGACGCCGAGGGCGTAGGCGGAGATGATGTGGCCCGCCTGGTCCTCGCTGATCGCGAAGTCGTCGGCGATCAGGGGCAGCAGGCCCATGGACACGAATTCGGTGGTGCCGATGGCGAAGCCACCGAGGGCGAGCGCCACCATGACGATGATGCGGCGGCGTTCGGTGATCTCGGTCTGGCGCGGCCGGGGACGGCGGCCCGGAACGATGGTCCGGATGGAGGTGAGGCGGTCATGCACGGGGAGTGAGAGTACCCCACTTGGAGGGGTGGGGCCGCGCCTCTCCGCTGGCCCCGTGCCCGACATTTCCGCAGCGTGTGAGCCAGGTCGCGGAAGGTCGGAGACGGGGACATGTCCCACACTTTTCCCCGGGCCCGGCCGCGTGGTAACTTACCAAAGCCTTACCTAATTAAGCGTCGCCTCAGCCCCAGAAAGGGTCCCGCCCGTGCGCCTCACCCGAATCCTCCCCCTTCTCACCGCGGCCGCCCTGGCGACCGGGTTGACCGCCTGCTCCTCGACCGGGACCACTGACAGCGCCGAGGGCACCGACAGCACCGGGGAACAGTCCACCGGCGCCTTCCCGGTCACCGTCTCCCATGCCTACGGCGAGACGACCATCGAGGAGAAGCCCGAGCGCGTGGCCACCGTCGCATGGGCCAATCACGAGGTCCCCCTGTCGCTCGGGGTCACCCCGGTCGGCATGTCGAAGGCCACCTGGGGTGACGACGACGGCGACGGCATCCTGCCGTGGGTGGAGGATGAACTGGCCGAGCTCGGCGGGGAGACACCGGTCCTGTTCGACGAGACCGATTCCATCCCCTTCGAACAGGTCGCCGACACCCGACCCGACGTGATCCTCGCGGCCTACTCCGGCCTGACGCAGGAGGAGTACGACCAGCTGTCCAAGATCGCGCCCGTCGTCGCCTACCCGGACATCCCGTGGGGCACCTCGCTCGACCAGATGGTGGAGTTGGACGCCGCCGCCCTCGGAATGGCGGAGGAGGGTGCGGCGCTCAACGAGGATCTCGACGCAGAGATCTCCGCCGCGCTGGAGGAGTTCCCCGCCCTGCAGGGCAAGAAGGTCCTGTTCACCTCCTTCGGCGGGGAGACCAACCAGTCATCGATCGGTTTCTACACCACCAAGGATCCGCGGGCCGGTTTCCTGGCCGAGGCGGGCCTGGGCGTGCCGTCGGTCGTCGAGGAGGACAGCCGCGACACCACCGAGTTCTGGGTGGAGCGCTCCGCCGAGGAGCCGGAGGCCTTCGACGACGTCGACCTGATCATCTCCTACGGCTCGGATGACCCGGCCGTCAACGAGGAGACCCTGCGCTCCATGCAGGAGGATCCGCTGCTCGGCCGCATCCCCGCCATCCGTGACGGCCGCGTCGCCTTCCTCGGCGAGGGCCCGCTGGCGGCCGCAGCGAACCCCTCCCCGCTGTCCATCCCGTGGGGCATCCGGGACTACTTCGAGCTGCTCAACAGCGCCGCCGAATAGAACGGCAGGGTATCCGCCATGGTCTCCACCGCGACCGCCCCCTCCCCCTCCCCCGTCCAATCCGCCGACGACGCCTCCACCACCGCCCTGCGCGGCGCCACCACCCGGCGGATGCTCAGCCTGCTCCTGCTGACCGCGGTGCTGGCGGTTGTCTGCGTGCTCTCGGTCGCCTTCGGGGTCCGTGACATCACGTTCACCGACGCGCTGGCCGCCCTGGGCGGGCACACGGGGACCACCGAGCAGGCCGCGGCCTGGCAGCGCATCCCGCGCACCGTGCTGGCCATGATGGTCGGGGCCGCTCTGGCCGTCTCGGGGACGACGATGCAGGCGGTGACACGCAACCCGCTGGCCGATCCCGGCATCTTCGGCGTGCTGGCCGGCGCCTCCCTGGCCGTGGTCACCGGCATCGCCTTCTTCGGCCTGTCGAACCCGGTGGCCACCATGGCGGCGGCGGTGTTCGGTTCCGCCGTGGCAGCCACCTTCGTCTACACCGTCGGCTCCCTCGGGCGCGGCGGGGCGACCCCGCTCAAGCTCGCCCTGGCGGGCGCGGCCACCTCTGCCGCGGCGACGTCGATGGTCAGCGCGGTCCTGCTGCCGCGGGTCGATGTCATGGACACCTTCCGCTTCTGGCAGATCGGTTCGGTCGGCGGCGCCGAGTGGCCCCTGCTCGGCCTGGCGGCCCCCTTCCTCATCCTCGGCGCCCTGGTCTGCTGGGCCAGCGCCGGCGGTCTCAACGCCCTCGCCCTCGGCGACGACATCGCCACCGGGCTGGGCCGCAACGTGCTGCGCACCCGTCTGGTGTCCTCGCTGGGCGCGGTCATCCTCTGCGGGGTGGCCACCGCCCTGGCCGGCCCCATCGGTTTCGTCGGGCTGATCGTCCCCCACGTGTGCCGCCTGCTGGTCGGCGTCGATCACCGGTGGCTGATCCCCATCTCCGCACTCTCGGGGGCCATCCTTCTGGTGGCCGCCGACACCCTCGGCCGCGTGGTCACCCGCCCCAGCGAAATCGCCGTCGGCGTGATCACCCCGCTGATCGGCGCCCCGTTCTTCATCTGGATCGTCCGTCGCCAGAAGGTGCGTGAACTGTGACCGCCACCGCCACCGCCACCGCCACCGCCGCCACCGAGCTGCGCGCCGCCCGCGCCGGCCGGGCCCGCCACCGGGCGTGGATCACCGCCACCCTCGCCGCAGCCGTGGTCATCCTCTTCGCGGTCTCCCTGCTGATCGGTGAGACCTTCTACCCACCCACGGACGTCCTCGCCGTCCTCGCCGGGCAGCAGGTGCCCGGCGCGTCGTACACCGTCGGTGAGCTTCGCCTGCCGCGCTCCTGTCTGGCGGTGCTGGCGGGCCTGGCCTTCGGCGTCTCGGGCGTGACCTTCCAGACGATGCTGCGCAATCAGCTGGCCTCCCCGGACATCATCGGCATCTCCTCCGGTGCGAGCGCTGCCGGGGTGATCGGCATCGTCCTGTTGCACTGGTCGCAGACCGCGGTCTCGCTGTTGGCGCTCGTGGCGGCGCTGGCGGTGGCGGTGGCCATCTACCTGCTGTCCTTCCGCGGGGGTTTCGCCGGCACCCGGCTGATCCTCATCGGCATCGGCGTGGCCGCGATGTTGCACTCGGTGGTCACCTACACCCTGTCGAAGGCCGCCTCCTGGGATCTTCCCACCGCCACGCGCTGGCTCAGCGGTTCGCTCAACGCGGCGTCCTGGGACCGGGTGCTGCCCGTCGCCGTCACCGTGGTCGTGGTGCTGCCCGTCATGCTGGTCCTGTCCCGGCACGTGTCGGTGCTGCGACTGGGTGACGATTCCGCGACCGGGTTGGGCGTGCGCGTGCGCCTGGTGCGCCCGCTGGCGGTGGTCGGCGCCGTCACCCTCATCGCGGTGGCCACCGCCGCCTGCGGACCCATCGCCTTCGTCGCCCTGATGTCCGGGCCCGTCGCCGTCCGCCTGGTGGGTTCCGGCGGCTCCCTCACGCTGCCCGCCGGCCTGGTGGGCGCGTTGCTGGTGCTCGCCGCCGACCTGATCGGCCAGTTCCTGCTGGGCACCCGCTACCCCGTCGGCGTGATCACCGGTGTGCTGGGCGCCCCCTACCTCATTTACCTGCTCATCCGTTCCAACCGCTCCGGAAGTGCCCTGTGACCCCACCGCATGCCCTGTCCACCCGGGCCGTCAGCCTCGCCTACGGCGAGCGCCGCGTCGTCGACGAGCTCACCGTCGATGTCACCCCGGGCGCGATCACCTCCATCGTCGGCCCCAACGGCTGCGGCAAATCAACCCTGCTGCGGGCGCTCTCACGTCTGCTCCAGCCCTCCGCCGGGCAGGTGCTTCTCGACGACCGCCCCCTGTCCGACTATCCGACGAAGGAGCTGGCCCGCACGCTCGGCCTGCTGCCCCAGACGCCGGTCGCCCCGGACGGCATCGTCGTCGCCGACCTCGTCGGCCGGGGACGCACCCCGCACCAGGGGCTGCTGGGACGGTGGTCCACCCGGGACTACGAGGTCGTGGCCGAAGCCATGGCCGCCACCGGCACCACCGAACTGGCCGAACGCAGCATCGACGAGCTGTCCGGCGGTCAACGCCAACGGGTGTGGATCGCCATGGCCCTGGCCCAGGACACCGACATCCTGCTGCTGGACGAACCCACCACCTACCTGGACGTGGCCCACCAGCTCGAGGTGCTCGACCTGCTCACCGACCTCAACGTCACCCGCGGCACCACCATCGTCATGGTCCTCCACGACCTCAACCTGGCCGCCCGCTACTCCGACCGGCTCATCGCCATGCGCGCCGGGGCCGTCCACACCGTGGGTACGCCCGAGGAGGTGGTCACCGAGCAGACGATGCGGGAGGTCTTCGGCATCGACTCACAGGTGCAGCCCGACCCTGTCTCCGGCCGGCCGATGGTCATGCCCGTCGGACGCCACCACGTCACCCCGCACGCGAAACCGAGGTAACCCACCATGCCCTACCAACCTTTCCGCGCCACCGTCGAGACCGTGCACCGGCTGTCACCCAACTTCGTCCGCGTCATCTTCGGCGGTGACGGGCTCACCGATCTCGGACCGGCGGGCCCCGCCTACGACCAGCGTCTCAAGCTGATCTTCCCCACCCCCGGTGGGCGCCTGCCCGAACTCACCGGCGGCGACGAGTGGTTCACCAGCTGGCGGGAGCTGCCCGAGGACGAGCGGGGCGCGATGCGCACCTACTCCATCCGCTGGCTCGAGCGCGCCGACGGCACCGCCCGGTTAGCCGTGGATTTCGTCCTCCACCTCGACCCCGGCGCCAGCGGCCCCGCCGCCGCCTGGGCCCACGCGGCCCGCCCGGGTGACGAGCTGCTGATCGTCGGCCCGGACCGGGCCGACGATTCCGGCACCGGCATCGAGTTCTGCCCCGGCCCCGCACGCACCGTGCGCCTGTTCGGTGACGAGACCGCCGCCCCCGCCATCGCCCGCATCCTGGCGGACCTGCCGGCCGGGGCGGAGGGTGAGGCCGCCATCGAGGTACCCACCTCAGCGGACGTCCTCGAGCTGGCGGCCCCGCCCGGGGTGCGGGTGCGCTGGCTGCCGCGCGACGGTGCGGCCCACGGATCCCTGCTGGGCACGGCCCTGGGTTGCCCCGGCGCGGGTGGGGCGGGCGCCACGGGCGTCGACAGGCAGGCGGAGGAATCCGCCGGCGTCCCCCTCGTGTGGGAGACCCCGCGCTTCTCGACCTCCGGGGAGGAACTGCCGGCACAGGCTGACGGGGAGATGGACGCCTACTACTGGATCGCCGGGGAATCGGGGATGGTCACCGATCTGCGCCGCCACCTCGTGCGGACCCGCGGCATCCCGCGGGCGCAGGTCTCCTTCATGGGTTACTGGAAACACGGCGTGGCGATGCGGGGCTGAGTCCTCCTTTCAACCCCACCAGCGGCCGGCGGGGGAAGGAGAGGGTAACCTGGAGAGCTGAATATCTACCAAAACCATAAGGGAGACTCATGGCAAAGATCATCTGGACCCGCACCGACGAGGCGCCGCTGCTCGCGACCTACTCGTTCAAGCCTGTCGTCGAGGCATTCGCCGGCACCGCAGGTATCGACGTGGAGACCCGCGACATCTCCCTCGCCGGGCGCATCATCTCCCAGTTCCCGGAGCGCCTGACCGACGAGCAGCGCATCGACGACGCGCTCGCCGAGCTGGGTGAGCTGGCCAAGACCCCCGAGGCCAACATCATCAAACTGCCGAATATCTCGGCGTCGGTGCCGCAGCTCAAGTCCGCCATCAAGGAGCTGCAGGAGCAGGGTTACGACCTCCCCGACTTCCCGGACAATCCGGAGACCGACGAGGAGAAGGACGTACGCACCCGTTACGACGCCGTGAAGGGTTCCGCCGTGAACCCGGTGCTGCGTGAGGGCAACTCCGACCGCCGCGCGCCGGAGGCCGTCAAGAACTTCGTCAAGAAGAACCCGCACCGCATGGGTGAGTGGAGCTCCGACTCCAAGACCAACGTCGCCACCATGGACGCCGACGACTTCCGTCACAACGAGAAGTCCGTCATCCTCCCGTCCGCCGACGACCTGCAGATCAAGCTGGTCAAGGCCGACGGTTCCGAGGAGATCCTCAAGGACAGCCTCAAGGTCCTCGAGGGCGAGGTCATCGACGGCACCGTCCTGCGCGCCGAGGCGCTGCAGCGCTTCCTCACCGAGCAGGTCAAGCGCGCCAAGGAGGAGGGCGTCCTGTTCTCCGTGCACCTCAAGGCCACCATGATGAAGGTCTCCGACCCGATCATCTTCGGTTACGTCGTGCGCACCTTCTTCTCGGACGTCTTCGACAAGTACGGTGAGCAGCTCTCCGCCGCCGGACTCAACGGTGAGAACGGCCTGGCCGCCATCTACTCCGGCCTGGAGAACCTCGACAACGGTGAGGAGATCCGCGCCGCCTTCGACGAGGCCCTGGCCAACGGCCCGGACCTGGCCATGGTGAACTCCGACAAGGGCATCACCAACCTGCACGTGCCCTCCGACGTCATCGTCGACGCCTCCATGCCGGCCATGATCCGCACCTCCGG
>CAYSIP010000089.1:0-9794 GCA_964431055.1 uncultured Corynebacterium sp.
ATCAGGGCCAGGGCGATGTGACCGCACATCACGATGACGGCGGAGTAGAAGAGGGTCCGCTCGGAACCCAGCAGGCGGTCGGCCACGAAAGAGGCGACCAGGGACGACATGTAGACGAAGCCGCCGTAGGCGCCCACGATCGACAGCGCGGCGGCCTGGTCCATGCCCAGTCCGCCGTCGGTGACGGAGTAGTAGAGGTAGAAGGCCAGGATCGACTGCATGCCGTAGAAGCTGAAGCGCTCCCACATCTCGACCCCGAAGAGGTTCGCCAGCCCCCAGGGCTGGCCGAAGAAGGTTCGTTGCTGGTGGGCAGCCAAGTTGTCGTCAGCCGAGGTGGGGCTGGCGGGCTCGGGTGTCACACCGTCCTGTGTGGTGTCGGTGCTCATAAGCGGGAATTATTCCCTACCTCACTATGAGGACGGAAATAAATTGCCCCGGTCCCTGCAGTTTCAGCACGCCCCGGCCCTCTGACATGCGGGAACATCCGGCAACCCGACGGCTCGCCCTGAGACCCCTCCGGGCGCTACATTGGGCACCGTGAGAGCAATTCACGACCACTCGACCGCCTTCCCCGAGCCCGGCATCAACCAGGCGCATCAGGCGGCGCTGCGTTCGATCGCGCGGGTGGTCGAGGAGACCGCCACCCCCACCCCACCGGAGCAGGCGCTGCAGCAGATCACCGAACAACTGCGGCAGGGCCCCGCGCTGGTGGTCACCGGCGCGGGCGTGTCCACGGACTCCGGCATCCCCGACTACCGCGGCCCACGCGGTTCCCTGTCCCGCCACCGCCCGATGACCTACCAGGAGTTCAGCCACGACCCGGCGGCCTCCCAGCGCTACTGGGCGCGCAGTTACGTCGGCTGGCGGCAGATGGACGTGGCCGGACCCAACCGCACCCACTTCGCGCTCGTCGAGCTGGAGCGCGCCGGGTTCGTGCGCGGCGTCGTCACGCAGAACGTCGACGGCCTGCACCGCGAGGCCGGTTCGCGCGACCTGGTGCACCTGCACGGCGACCTGGCCACGGTGATGTGCCTGGACTGCGGCACCCGCGAGGACCGGCACCTTTTCGACGTCCGCCTGGAGGAGGCCAACCCCGGATATCTGGAGTCGGTGGCCCTGGACCCGTCGATGGTCAACCCCGACGGCGACGTCACCCTGCCGCAGTCGGCCGTCGACCGCTTCGTCATGGCCGGTTGCGTGCGGTGCGGTTCGCGCAGGTTGAAGCCGGACGTCGTCTACTTCGGCGAACCCGTCCCGGCGCTGCGGAAGCGGGAGGCGGCGACGCTGCTTGACGACGCCGCGTCACTGCTCGTCGCCGGCTCGTCCCTGGCCGTGATGAGCGGTTACCGCATCGCCCTGGACGCGCTGAAACAGGGCAAGCCGGTCGCGGTGATCAACGGTGGGCCCGGGCGGGCCGATCAGAAGGTGACCACGCTGTGGCGCACCCGCGTCGCTCCAGCCTTCGACGCGCTACTCGACGAGCTGGAGTTGTAGTCGCCTGGGCCATTCAGACCTTGGCGGTCTCCGGCACCTCGACGGGCTCTTTCTGCTCGCGTGCCCGGGTGACCAGTTCAGTGCCGGACGAGTGCCGGACGGTAGTTGGGGATCTTCCTGCGGAGCCGAAGAGCGTGCCGGTGAAACGGATCGCGGCACGCACAACAAGTTTCCTACAGCGTTCTGCTCAACCCCTCCTTTCCCATGTCACAGGTACCCTCGGCGGGGACGACCGGTCGTCGACATGCGAAGACAAGGAGTCCGCCATGCCCCAGCTGCTTGCCCTGGCCCGTGACCACGACAGGATCGACATGATCGACCTCGACAGCGGGGAACGGGAGGTGATCATCACCGACACCGGCCCGCATCCGGACGGGGTGGTGTGCGACGGCGCCACCATCTACTGGACGACAATGGGGGAGCGCACCTCCGTCAACAGCGTCGGGGAGGCCGTCTACGCGAACGTCGACGGTGGGGTGCACGCCATCGACGTTGACGGCGACAACCGTCGCGACATCGTCCCGCCCGGTGGCATCACCACGGGCAAGCAGCTGGCGCGCGACAGTCGCGGAAATCTGTACTGGGGCAACCGGGAGGGTTTCTCCCTGGCCACGGCGCGCACCGACGGCAGCGGCCTGCGGGACCTGGTCAAGCGCGACGGCTCGGAGGCGGAGCGCGACTGGATCGTGGGCGTGGCCGTCGATGAGACGAACGGGCACATCTACTGGACGCAGAAGGGGTCACCGGAGGGCGGCGACGGGCGCATCTTCCGCGCCGGGCTTGAGATCCCCGAGGGGGAGGCTGCCGATGACCGCTCGGATATCGAGCTGCTGTGGGACAACCTGCCGGCCCCCGTCGATCTGGAGTTGATCGGCGAACGGTTGCTGTGGACCGACCGCGGACACCAACCCGGCGGCAACTCACTGAACATGGCGGCCGTGCCACCCGTCGGTGAGCGGGGTGCGGCGCCGACCATTCTCGCGGACGGTTTCGCTGACGCCATCGGTTTGGCCGTCGACGCGGAGCGTCAGGTGGCCTATGTGGCCGACCTGTCCGGCCAGATCTGGGTGGTGCCGGCGCCGTCGAACACTGACACGCACACCCACGTCGCGGTCGACCTGGGGTTCGCGCTGACCGGGCTCAACCTGGTCCGGTAGGTCAGCGCGCCTGGAGAAGCTCCGCCTGGTCGCGGTCCTCGATGACGGCCGGGACCGCGGCGGCGGAACGGAGGACGACCTGGCGGCCACGGACGAGGTCCAGGCCGCTGCGCACGTGGAAGACCGGTTCCTTGGGGCTCATGGCCTCCGGCGGGATGACGGCGCCCTGCGGCTGCTCTTCGGCGCCCTCGTAGTCGAGGGTGATGGTCACGCCGAGGGCCTCGGCGACGTCGAGGACGCGCGCCAGGGTCACGCCCTTGGACTGGCCGCGCTCGAACTGGCTGACCCAGGAGCGGGAGACGTTGAGCTCCTCGGCGATCTGCGACTGGGTCTTCCCGGCGGCGGCGCGGGCGTGCTTGAGGGTGTCGGACACGTCGGAGACGGTGTGGACGGTGTTCTTGGTGAGATCTTGCATGGCTGCGCTCTCCTGCGGGGGACGGCTGGAATGGCTGACGGTGGAGGCGAGGGCCGGATTCTTCCGGACTCGGGCGCTGTTGAGCGGCCCCGGCCGGGTGGGTGCCCACCGTGTCGCCGGGGATCGTCCGCTAGTCATTCGGCAGCACCGAGGAGAAACTTTAGGGCACAAACGAACCGGTGTCCCGGAATTGACATACCGGGGGAGCCGGGGATTCACGCATTGTTCACCACAGACTCACCGTCACTTGCCGTCCTCGGCCTCGTCTTCCGCCTCCTCGGGGCTCTTGCCGGTCTGCCTGCGTTCGTCCTCCGCCTCCTCCTTGCTGATGATGCTGATGCTGCCGTTGGGCTCCAGGTAGGCGAGTTCGACTTCCCCGGGATCGCCGATGCCCTGTCCCCGGAGCTGCGTCATCACCTCTTCCTTGGTCATGAATTCCCGTTTCAGGGTCTTGTGCACCAGCTGACCGTCCTGGATCAGCGTCTGCGGGCGGGCCTTGGCGAGCTTGGCGAACCAGGGGAAGCGGAAGGCCAGGGCGTCGATGGCCACGCTCCAGAACAGGATGACCAGGATCAGGATGAAACCGTCGGCGATCGTCTCGCTCTCGCCGAGCATGCCGGTGCTCGCGGCGTCGGCGATGAGCACGACGACCAGGACGTCGGTCAACCCCACGGACGCCGCTTCGCGACGCCCCACCAGGCGGATGAGAACGTACAGCAGCAGGTACGTAATCGTTCCGCGAATGATCAGCTCTTGCAGGGGCACGCTCGGCATCAGTGCCTCGGACCAGTTCACGGCCACGACCTTTCCACTTCGGGGGACCGCCCCGGTGGCGGCCTCACCCGCCATTATCCAGCCTGCTGTCCGGTCACGGCCCGGGTGTCCACGGTGGGTGTTGCCGCCCCTCCGCGAATCCGCCGGAAAGGTCAGCGCGCCCGAGCACTTTCCGGAACGGATTCATGCGTGGACGACCGGCGTTTCAACCGGGACAGTGCGCAGCTGCGCACTCCTTCAGACGCGGTTGCGTGCCACGACGTCCTCCAACGCCATGCGCACCATGCGGCGCACCCGCCAGTCCCAGGGCATGTCGCGGTGGAGGATGACCGCGCGCGGTTCGATGTCCTGCACCCACAGGTTGCGCACCCGCTCGGGTTCATCCTCCGGGCCCTGCAGGAAGCAGGTCTCGGGCGGTTGGATGACGGTGTCGCCCCGGGTGGCGATGCACGTGTAGCTCACGCCGTCCTCCAGGTCGCCGCCCTCGTTGATTGCCTCGATGATGGGATGCCCGGTGATCTGCTGGAAGCCGCTGGGGCCGAACCAGGCGTGGACGATCGAGTTCATGATGTTCTCCGCCAGCTTCGTGGTGATCACGGGGCTGACGATGCCACCCATCGTGGTGCCGTGGTTGGGTACCGCCAGGCACACCAGGTGCCGCACCTTCTCCGCCCCGCCCAGCAGCCTCATCCAGTACCGGGCGAGCACCCCACCCTGGGAGTGTCCGACGAGGATGACCTGTTCCGCACCGGTGACCTGCAGGACGACGTCGATGTAGGCGCCGATCTGGGAGGCCGACTCCTCGATGACCACCGTGGCGCGGTTACCGAAGTCGGGGGCGAAGACCGCCCACCCGTCCTCGCGCAGTTCGGTGCCGAGTTCCTGCCAGTCGCCCTTCGTCGAACCCGTCCCGTGGATGAGCACCACCGGCCACGGACGGGACGCGGTGGGCCGGGCCCGCCAGTCGTCGTTGAACAGTCCGCGGGGGCGCACCCGCGCCAGTATCGGCAGGGAGTCGGACTCGTCCTCGTCGAGGTTGCGGATGTATTCGGGATCGTCGTCGTAATTGTCGACGATCTCCCGGGCCAGCTCCTCCGGAATCTGATCGGCACGCACCCGGTCGAGGCGCCCCTCCGTCGACGGGGTGGTGGGTGTGGTGGGCGCCGGGTCTTCATCGTAGGGGTTATCGCTGTCGCCGTTGTCCAGGCGCCAGAAACGGCGCAGTCGCTCGGTGAGTTCGGTGCGGAGGTCGGCGAAACGGTCCTGGGCCACTACGGGGATCCTTCGGTTGTCGACGGTTCATTCCCAGATTAACCATCGTCGGCGCGCCCCGCCTTCCCTCAGGGACGGAGCGTTTCGCCGGGTTTCCCCCGGTAGGGGTGGTGGCGGCCGCGAAAAGTGCCGGGCGGGAAGGCGGGCACGGTGACAGGAGCCGCAGAATTTTCTAGCATTCAGTCATGAGCATGAACGAGAAGTTCCACGACATCCTGAACTCCCAGGTGACCGCCGAGTACGAATCGGCACTGATTTACACCCAGCTGTCCTACGAGCTCGAGCGCCACAGCTTCCCCGGCATGAGCGCCTGGATGGCGGCGCAGGCGGCTGAGGAGCGGAACCACGCCGACAAGATCGCGGCCCACATGCTCGCCCGTGGGGTGCGTGTGCAGCTGGGTGACATCTCCATCGAACCCATCAAGGTCGACGCCCCGATCACGGCCTTCGAGATGGCGCTGCGGCATGAGCGCAAGATCTCCGAGATGATCCGTGAGATCGCCCGGGTGGCCGACGCGGTCGAGGATTACGACAGCCGCTCGCTGGTCAACTGGTTCCTGTCGGAGCAGATCGAGGAGGAGGACACCGTCTCCCAGATCGTCGACCGCATCCGCCTGGTCGGCGACGACGGATCCGGCCTGCTGCGGATCGACGCCGAGCTGGGCGCCGCCCGCACCGCTGGCGACGACAACTGATCTTTCCGCCTCCTGGCCTCCCGCTACTGCGGGAGGCCTTTTCATTCGTCCGCATCCGAATAGCAGAGCGCCGTCAGGACCTGCCTTTATTCCCTGCCGGGGTCATTCGAAAGGATGATCTTGACCGCGGGGGATGGTGCAGGAGCGATGCAGGTCACTAAGGTGACCCTAACGCAACCAAGGTAAGCCTAACCTTATAGGTTTAGCTCACAAGGGAGGTCCCGATTCATGCTTGTCACCAATCAGACGCCGCTGTCCAGCAACCTGCGCGAGTGCACCGCCGCAGCCCACGGGCATGCCGAGCGGACGCCGTTCATGTCCCGCCTCGTCGATGGTTCGCTGACCAGGGGGGCGGTGGCCGACTATGCCGGCCAACTCTGGTTCGTCTACGCGGCCCTCGAGCGGGCCGTGCGTGCCACCGTGCATCTGCCGTACATGGCGGTGATGGCGGATGTGCGGTTGGAGCGCCTCGCCTCCCTTGAGCGGGACCTGTTGGAATTGGTCGGTCTCGAGTGGCGCTCCGAGTTGATCGCCGGCCCGGGCACCCGGGCCTATGTCGACCGCCTCGACGAGCTCGCCGCCAAGGAGGACGAGTTGGGCCTGATCGCCCACCACTACGTCCGTTATCTGGGGGATCTGGCCGGTGGTCAGGTCATCTCCCGCATGCTGCGTCAGCGCTACGGCGTCAGTGAGTGCGGGGTGAACTTCTACGATTTCGCCTCCATCGGCAAGGTCAAGCCCTACCGCGACGACTACCGCGCCCGCCTCGACTCCCTGGAT
The DNA here is from genome assembly GCA_964431055.1 of uncultured Corynebacterium sp. Lineage (GTDB taxonomy): Bacteria > Actinomycetota > Actinomycetes > Mycobacteriales > Mycobacteriaceae > Corynebacterium. The sequence continues at coordinate 6,588 of CAYSIP010000089.1, forward strand.
CTCGATGCCCCGCAGACCGTCTGGCTGATCTCCGAGGCCAATCAGGCCTTCGACCTCAATGGCGGAGTTTTCCGCGACCTGGCCGAGCGCCACTGCCGGGTCACGGAGTCGCTGTGACGACCTTCTCGGGGGGCAATCGGATTGACATCTCGGAGATCGATGCGGGCACCGGCGTCCCAGACCTGGTCGAGTGTGACGTCATCAAGCTGTCCGGTGATGAACGGGCGCGCGTGGTGCTGTCCCGGGTGATCGCCCAGCGGGCTCCAGTGGTGCTGCTTGATGGGGGTTGATGGCGGCGACGGGCGTCCGCCCCAGGGGTGGCCCCGGGCTCATGTGCCAGTTTGCGGCGGCCGGATCACCTGCCTGTCCGCGGGGCGGGTGGCCTTCACTGGCGCGGTCGCGGACGTCTGTGTCGGCGAGGTGCCCTCAGTCGTCTGCCGCTGGCCATATCCAGTGGATCGCTGGCCCAACAAGGGGGGCGTCATGTTATTCCCGCTCTGGGCGCCGGGGGTGGTGGGTATGGGAAGTTTTTCCAGGTTGGATCCATCGCCGGGGGTGGTAGCAGAAAGAATTTCCCTCAGCCGGCTGAATGTAAGGCAAGGCTAACCTAGCCTTAATTGTGGTGGCGGCGTGAAGCTCCGCACGACGCACCAAGACGACCGAGGAGAACCAAGCAGACATGAAGAACACCACCCGCCGCATCTCGATGATCACGGCCACCGCGATCGCCAGTTCTGTGCTGGTCATCCCGGCCGTGGCGGCCACCGACGACGCCGTAGTTGCGAACGGCGTCATCGATGCGGGCACCTTCGCCTGGGGACTCGACGCCAGCTTCACCGGCCACCTCCCTTCCGAGATGGCCGGCGGACAGGTCGCCGGCACCGGTGGAGCGACCTTCGCCGACGGGGACTTCCTCTTCCCCGTCAACGCGGAGGGTGCTACCACCGACGCCGCGGGTAACGCCGTTATCGCGCTCGACGGCGGTATCGACCTGAAGGCGTACGAGGGACAGGGGCCGGACGGAAGCTGGGGTCTGGACCTGCAGTACGACGACCCTGTCCTGGAGATCACGGGAACGTCGGCCACCCTGAGGGGTGATTGCGACCTCTCCGGTCCGCGCGCCGGCGGCACCCAGCCGCCGGAAGGTGAGACCGGTGACGGCATCCCCCTGATCACCTTCACCCTCGCGGAGGTCATTGACCCGGCGGACGGTGCTTTTCATGCCGCGGAGGTGAACACCCTGGCCGCACAGGGTGTCGCCGACTCCCTCGGTCGATACGCAGTGGGAACCGAGATGGCCCCGGCCAGCCTGGATCTGGACTTCGTCGGAGCCGCAGGGACCACACCGACGCCGGCCGACGGCCGCTCCTCCGTCGGATTCGGCCTGGTGGCGGTACTCACGGCACCCGGCGAGGTGATCGCCCTGATCACCGGCGCACCGGGAGCCATCCCCGGCCCACAACTACTCACCTAGGAGGCCCATACGACCGAAACCTCATCATCAACGGAAGCGCGAAGGCCCGGGTACCGGAAGTCGGCCCGGGCCTTCGTGCTGCCGATATCCTGGTCCGCGCCCTCAACTTCCCAGCACCCTCGGCCTCGGCGCGCTGGGTGCGGTGCTGGCATCCATCGGCCAGTACTTCCCCAACCTGCTGGAGTAACCTTCCCGCACGTTCATATCTCAGTCACACTCCTCCTCGACCGCCGTCGCCGGCACCCCGATTCTCCCCCGGCGGCGGCGGTCACGCGTCGCTAGGCTGGCAAAGAGGAAAGGGAGGATCAGATGACAGAACTTCAATTGGTCAGTACCGCCGAGGACGCCGTCAACCGGCTCGTCGAGCTCTACGACCAGTCCGCGGACCTGGCGCGCCGGGTCCTGTCGAACGGTGACTACGGCGACTATCGCGGCGTCGTCTACCCGAAGGTGGTCGTCGACGTGAAGGAATGGCGCCCGATCTCCCGCACCGAACCCTTCGGCTATGTCAACGAGGCCGGTCGCTACTCCGCCACCCTGTCCAAGCCGGGGCTCATGCGCGACTACCTCTATGACCAGCTGGATCGGCTGACAAGCAATTACCCCTGCGACATCTACGTCGGCACCTCCGATATCCGCATCCCGCCGGAGTACATCAGCGGCGTGAACGGCATCACCGAGGCCCGCCGCGCGGCCGACTCCGCCGACGTCATCCCGCGCCCCACGCTTGACGACGTCCACGACGGCATCATCGACGGCGACTGGGAGGCCTTCCACGGGGAGGAGAAGCCGCTGTTCCAGTTCGGTCCGCAGCGCTTCGACATCGCCTGCGCCCGCATCGAGCACTACACCGGCATCGAGGCGGACACGGTGCAGAAGTACATCCTGTTCACCAACTACGCCATGCACGCCTTCGAGTTCGTGAAATTCGGTCTGCGGGAGATCGCCGGCGGCAAGTCCCGCTACACCAGCCTCATCCTGCCCAACGGGCAGAAACTCACCTCCGAGCACGCCGCGGAGGTCGACGTCGACGCGCTCACGCTGGCCTCCCGCTACCAGATGCCGCGCTACGACCTGTGCACCCCGGACGGTGACGGCATCACCATGATCAACATCGGCGTCGGCCCGTCGAACGCCAAGACCATCACCGACTGCCTGGCGGTGCTGCGCCCTGAGGCGTGGATCATGATCGGTCACTGCGCCGGCCTGGACGGCCGCATGCGCATCGGCGACCTCATCCTCGGCAACGCCTATCAGCGCCAAGACCACATCCTCAACGAGCGCATCACCCGCGACATCCCCATCCCCGCGGTCCCTGAGGTCCAACGGGCTCTGGAAGCTTCGGTGAACGATGTCTACGGGGGCGACCATTCCCTCATGCGCACCGGCACGGTGCTCTCCACCGACGACCGAAACTGGGAATGGCACACCCCGCGCGAATTATGGGAGTGGCTGCGCGGCTCGACGGCTGCTGCGGTGGACATGGAGTCCTGCGCCCTGGCGACCAACGGCTACCGCTACCGAATCCCCTACGGAACCCTGCTGAGCGTGTCCGACCTGCCGCTGCACGCGGTGCCCAAACTGCCGGCCCAGGCGCAGGCGTTCTACTCCAACTCGAAGGAGGCGCACGTGATGTGCGCGGTGCGCGCCGTGGAATCACTTGCCGACGACCCCGAGCGACTGCGCACCCGCAAGCTGCGGCGGGCTATTGGCGAGGTGCCGTTCAGGTAGGG
>CAYSIP010000090.1:0-9660 GCA_964431055.1 uncultured Corynebacterium sp.
CCTGCCGCACGCGCAGACCCATGCCACGGTCCTGCCGTATGTGCTGGCCTTCAACATGCCTTTCGCCCCGCAGGCCGAGGGCCGGATGGCCGCGGCCTTCGGCGCCGACACCGCGCTGGAGGGCCTGCAGTCCCTGCGGGAGCGGCTCGACGCCCCGCGGGCGCTGGCCAATTACGGTTTCACCGCCGACGGCGTCCCGACCGCCGTGGAGCTGGCGCTGAAGGCCATCCCGGCCTCCAACCCGCGGCCGGTGACCGAAGCGAACCTGACCGCCCTGCTCACCGCGGCCCTCAACGGCGACGACCCGGACACCGATTAGGACTCCGGGCCCCGGGTGGCACAATGGATGCCCATGGATCTGTTGACCGCCCGAATCAATCTCGACGCCATCGCGCACAACACCCGACTTCTCAAGCAGAAAGCGGGTGACGCGCGCCTGATGGCCGTGGTCAAGGCCGACGGCTACGGCCACGGTGCAGTCGAGGTCGCCCACGTCATGGCCGCCAACGGTGCGGACGCCTTCGGGGTGGCGACCCTGGCGGAGGCCGTACACCTGCGGGAATCGGGCATCGAGGCGCCCATCCTCGCCTGGATCTGGTCCCCGCACCAGGACGTCGCCGAGGCGCTCGCACTCAACATCGAACTCGGCGTGCCCTCCCTCGCGCACGCCCGCGCGCTCGTCGACGCCGAGGTCCCCGCCAAGGTCTGCGTCAAGGTCGACACCGGCCTGCACCGCTCCGGGGTGGACGAGGCCGAGCTCGACGAGGTGCTCACCGCCCTGCGCGACGCGGAGCACCTGACCGTCACCGGGCTGTTCTCGCACCTCGCGAGCGCCGATGATCCAACGGACCCGGAGACCGACCGGCAGGCCGAGCGCTTCCGCCGCGCCGTTGCCCGCGCCCGGGAGCTGGGTCTCGACGTCCCCGTCAACCACCTGTGCAACTCTCCCGCCGCGCTGACCCGCCCGGATCTGCACTTCCAGCAGGTGCGGGTGGGCGTGGCCCTTTACGGCCAGGAACCGGTCCCCGGTCTTGAACACGGGCTTCTGCCGGCGATGACCTGGTCCGCGCAGGTCACCGTGGTCAAACCGATCGAGCCCGGGGAGGGCACCAGCTACGGACTGACCTGGCACGCGGAGCGCGAGGGGCAACTCGCGGTGGTGCCGTGCGGTTATGCGGATGGTCTGCCGCGCTCCGTGCAGGGACATCTGGAGGTCGGGATCGGCGGGTGCCGTTACCCGCAGGTCGGCCGGGTGTGCATGGACCAGATCGTCGTGGACCTCGGTGACAACGTTGCGGGAGTGGAGGCCGGGGACGAGGCCGTCATCTTCGGTGAGGGCGGGATGTCCGCCACCGAGCTGGCGGAGGCCACCGGAACCATCAACTACGAGATCATCTGCCTGCCCGCCGGGCGGACGGTGCGCATCTACGTGGGAGGCGAGCAGCAGTGAAGTCCACCTTCCCCACCACGGGGTCCCGCCGTTTCGAGACCGCGGCCGACACCCAGGCCTTCGGCGAGCAGCTCGGCGCCGCGCTCGAGGCCGGTGACGTCGTCATTCTCGACGGGCCGCTCGGCGCCGGCAAGACCACCTTCACCCAGGGCGTGGCCCGCGGCATGGGGGTCAAGGGCCGGGTGACGTCCCCGACCTTCGTCATCGCCCGGGAGCACCGCTCCGCCGGTGATGGCCCGACACTCGTGCACGTCGACGCCTACCGCCTGGTCGGCGAGGGCGGCTCCGGTGATCCGATCGGGGAGCTCGACGCCCTCGACCTGGACACCGAGCTCGAGGACGCGGTCGTCATCGCTGAGTGGGGTGGGGGACTGGTCGAACAGATCACCCAGGCGTACCTGCTCATCCACATCGACCGGGAGACGGCCGTGGCCGAGGATCCGAGCTCCGAGGCGCGCATCTTCACCTGGGAGCACGTGGCGGGCTGAAACCCGATCGGCGCCGCGCGACCTTCAGCGGCGCCCTTCTGGACCACGTCCACGACGGTGGACTCGCCGCAAGGCCGCACCGCCGCACCGCCGCGCCGGACACCCGGGGACCTTCCCCGAAGGGGAGGCGTGCCGCAGCCTGTTGTCCTGGCCAGGCGGGGTGAGCGTCAGCCGGGAATCGGTGGGTGCTGTTCTGACGATCTGAGGACCCGCTGCCGTGTGAAACGGCTACCGGTTTCAGGGAAGTCGGCGACGAAAACATGAAATCCGGTAGTCGTTTGACCCGGGGCACAGCATCAGATTCCGGGCAAAGGGCGGATCCCGCGATGCGGTCCGCCCTGCGTCACGCCGTGTGAATCCCCGAACCCGCCCCACCGGCCAACCACCGGCGGTACCGTCAGCACATGGCAAATCCCTTCACCGACGGATCCGACTATGCCGTCTACCGCCCTGATTACCCGGGTGAGCTGGCGGGCCTGCTCGCCGAGTTACCGGCGCGGCCCGGCACCGCCCTCGACGTCGGATGCGGCACCGGCCAGCTGACGGTCCAGCTCACCCCGCATTTTGACCAGGTCATCGGAGTGGACTCCAGTGCCAGCCAGATCGAATCCGCCACGCCCGCAGCCAACATCGCCTACCGGGTCGGCGAGGCGGAGCACCTGCCGATCGAGGACCACAGCGTTGACCTGGTCACCGTGGCGCAGGCCGCCCACTGGCTCAACCTCGAGGCCTTCTACCCGGAGGTGCGCAGGGTGGCGGCCCCCGGTGCGGCGCTGGCCCTGATCAGCTACGGCATCTGCCATTTCAGGGATCCGGAGCTCAACGAGCTCTACCAGGAGTTCTACTGGGGCGGTTTCCACCGTTTCTGGGCCCCGGCCCGCACCCACGTCGAAAACGGCCTGGCCGACCTGCCCTTCCCCTTCGAACCGGTCGAGGTCGACTGCCCGCCGATCGTGCGACGGCACCGGTTGGCGCATTTCCTCGGTTATCTGGGCACCTGGTCGGCGGCGAAGAACGCCCGAGAGACCGGCCACGGTGATGAGCTCGCCGCCTTCGCCCGTCAGCTGACGAAGTGCTGGGGTGATCCGGAGAAGGCGCACACCGTGGTCTGGCCGATGACGGTGCGCGCCGGACTGGTGGGCTGACGACAGCCCCGGAGGAAAAACCGCCCGCACTTGCCAGCCTCCTCGCGCCGGGCGACAATCAAGCACAGCTAAACCCACGGAAATTCACCTGTTCGGACACCACTTTTTGAGGATCTGAGGACCGGATCAACCGTGCTTGACTTCCTTGCCGCCAACCCGCTCATCGCGCTCGTCGTCATCCTGGCGATCGGCCTCGCCCTCGGGAAAATTCGGGTCCTCGGCCTCTCCCTGGGGGCCGCGGCCGTGCTGTTCGTCGCCCTCGGCCTGGCCACCGCCAACCCGGAGATCCAGATCCCGGCGTTGGTCTACCAGCTGGGCCTGGCGATGTTCGTCTACGTCATCGGGTTGTCCGCCGGCCCGGTTTTCTTCCGCGAGTTCCGCACCCGTGGCTGGCGGCTCACGGTCTTCATGATCCTGCTGATCATCGCCCTCGCCGCCCTGGCCTGGGCGCTGATCCGGGCACTGGGGTTGGACGCCACGACGGGCGTGGGTATGTTCGCCGGGGCGCTGAGCTCCACCCCGGGCATGGCCGCGGTCGTCGAGATGGTGCGCGCCACCGACCCGGCGGCGGCCAGTGAACCGGTCGTCGGCTATTCCCTGGCCTATCCGGGTGCGGTCATCGGGGCGATCCTGGTGGCCGCGATCGGTGCGGCGATCCTCAAGGTCAACCACGAACGCGACGCCCGGGACGAGGGCCTCATCGCCGCGCCCCTGGTGTGGAAGGGCGTGAAGCTCGGCCCCGACGTCAGTTGCCGGGTCGGTGACCTGCCGCGCCTGTCGGGCCAGCAGATCATCGCCACCCGCATCGCCGACGACCCGCATTCCCACCGCCTGGCAGATCCGGAGCTGCCCGCCCACCCGGGCATGGAGCTGGTCATCAACGGCACCGAGGAGGCCGTCGACGCCGCCATCGCAGTACTGGGGCAGGAGCGCGACACCAAGATCGAGGACACCGACCTCGTCTACAGTCGCTTCACCGTCTCCAACCCCGAGGTGGCCGGGCGCACCGTCGCCGAGCTGGACACCGTGGCGCATGGCTTCATGATCGCCCGGATCCGCCAGGGTGACACCGAGGTCGTGCCCACCGTGGACACGGTGGTCAACTATTCCGACCGCGTCCGGGTCGTCGCCGCCCCTGGTCGCATGGGCGAGGTCCGCCGCTTCCTCGGGGACTCGGAGAAGTCCCTCGGCGACGTCGACCTGCTGCCCTTCGCCGCCGGCCTGGCGCTGGGCCTGCTGCTGGGTGCGATTCCCATTCCGTTGCCGGGCGGCACGACGCTCTCGCTGGGTTTCGGCGGCGGCCCCATCGTGGTGGGCCTGATCCTGGGTGCGCTCAACCGCACGGGTCCGGTGACCTGGCAGATGCCCTTCCACGCCAACCGCACCATCTCCACGCTCGGGCTCTCGCTGTTCCTGGCCGGGGTGGGCACCTCCGCGGGCGCGGGTTTCCGTGACGCCCTGACCGACCCGTCCTCCCTGGTCTACATGGGGGTGGGCCTGGCGATCACGCTGGCCTCGGCGGTCCTCTGCGGGGTCATCGGCATGGGGGTGCTCGGACTCAGGTGGGACGAGGCGATGGGGGTCGCCGCCGGCATGACCACCAACCCGGCCATCATCTCCTACCTCAACGGTCAGACCGGTACGGAGCTGCCCAACCGTGGTTACGCGACCGTGTATCCCACCGCCATGATCGGCAAGATCATCGCCGCCCAGGTGCTCTTCCTGCTCCTGTAGTTGTCAGAGCCCTGCCAGGGCCGGGTGGTGGAACCCGCAGCCGCACCGGGTAGCGTGGGCACTTTCAGCCAACTGATGAAGGGGAGCTTGTGCAGCTGTCGAAGAAGGTCGTGGGAATTGTCGTCGCCATCCTGGTGCTGTGGGTCGCGGCACTGGCCGGGTTGATCGTCAACGCCGCGATGGCGAGTTCCGATTTCGACCGCGCCGGGGCCCTCGAGTACACGGTCGAGGGCTTTGATGAGCAGGGTCTGACGATCTCTGCGGTCTCGCCGGCGGACATCTACGGCGAAGAGTGGATCGCCGGCGCCATCGTCTGCCCCCGCCAGACCGCCGAGGACGTGGCCGCCACCTTCGAGATCGACTCCGCCGACCTGGAGGAGATGGGTGACGGGGAGATCCCGGACGACACGAACTACCTGCTGCTGCGCGACATGGACGGCAAGGTCGCCCTCGACCGGATCGACCGCGCCAACGTCGATCTGTGCCAGTACCCGCTCCAGGGCTATTTCGACACCCGCAGCATGATGCCGGTGGGCAAGACCGAGGCCGGCGGCTGGGCCCTGCTGGTTTAGCCGACCGGGGCGTTGGGAACGGGCCCTGGCAGGGACTACCCTGGGTGGCGTGCTAGTACTTTCGATCGACACTTCCACCCCGGACCTGGTCACCGGCGTGACCGACACCGACACCGGTGAGTCGGTCGACCGCATCATCCCGGGCACCCGCGCCCACAACGAGCAGCTCACGCCCACCGTGCAGGCCGCGCTTGCCGACGCCCGCGTCACCTTCGCCGACCTCGACGCCATCGTCGTCGGCTGTGGGCCGGGCCCGTTCACCGGCCTGCGGGTCGGCATGGCCTCGGCGGCGGCCTTCGGCGACGCCCTGGGAATTCCCGTCCACGGGGTCTGCTCCCTGGACGCGATCGCCCACCGCATCCCCGAGGCCACGAAACTGGTGGCCACCGACGCCCGCCGCCGCGAGGTCTACTTCGCCACCTACCGTGACGGGGAGCGCACCTCTGGGCCGGACGTCCGCGCCCCCGGTGAGCTGGAACTTCTGCATGAGGTAGAGGTGATCTCGGTGCCTGGCCATCTGGTGGAGAAGCTGCCGGAGGGGCTCACGGACGTCGACAAGCGTGACCTGACGCCGACGGCTGCGTCGCTGGTGGCCGTCGCCGATCTGAATGCCACCCCGGGCCCGCTGACCCCCCTGTATCTGCGCCGGCCCGACGCCAAGGAGCCGAAGGCCGTGCCGCGGTCGTCGGCCATCCCGCGGGTGGAGGTCTAGATGGAAATCCGCGCCCTCCACACCGCCGACGCCGCCCGCTGCGCCGAACTGGAAAAGATCCTCTTCCCCGGGGACAACCCCTGGTCGCGCGACGTGTTCGCCGTCGAGTTCGCGCACCCGCACACCTTTTACATCGGCGTCTTCGACGACGTGGACGACGAGGAGCTGCTGCTGGCCTATGCCGGCATGGCGATGCTGGGGCCCCGCAGCGACCCCGAATTCGAGATCCACACCATCGCCGTGGACCCGGAGCACCAGCGCCGTGGCCTGGGCCGGCTGTTGATGGAGCAGCTGATGCAGGCCGCCGACCACTTCGACGGGCAGGTCTTCCTGGAGGTCCGCACCGACAACGCACCGGCGATCGCCATGTACGAGGCCTTCGGCTTCACCCGTCAGGGCGTGCGCCGCAATTACTACCAGCCCTCCGGGGCCGACGCCTACACCATGAGCCGACCGTCGAAGACTGAGAGGGAGAAATGATCGTCCTGGGAATCGAGAGCAGCTGCGACGAGACCGGCGTGGGGGTCGTCGAACTCGATGATCAGGGGAAGCTGAGCATCCTCGCCGATTCCGTGGCCTCTTCCATGGCGGAGCACGCCCGCTTCGGCGGCGTGGTGCCCGAGATCGCCTCCCGCGCGCACCTGGAGCAGATGGGTCCCGTGATGCGGGCCGCGCTGGCGGAGGCGGGCGTCGAGAAGCCCGACGCCGTCGCCGCCACCATCGGACCCGGCCTGGCCGGAGCCCTGCTCGTGGGAGCCAGCGCGGCGAAGGCGTATGCCGCGGCCTGGGGAGTGCCCTTCTACGGCGTCAACCACCTCGGCGGGCACGTCGCCGTGGCCAACCTCGAGGGCGACGCCCTGCCGCATTCCGTGGCGCTGCTGGTTTCCGGCGGACACACCCAGCTGCTGGAGGTCGACGCCGTCGGCCTGCCCATGCGCGAGCTGGGTTCCACGCTGGACGACGCCGCCGGGGAGGCCTACGACAAGGTCTCCCGGCTGCTGGGGCTCGGCTACCCGGGCGGGCCGGTCATCGACAAGCTGGCCCGGGAGGGCGACCCGAAGGCGGTTGCCTTCCCGCGCGGGTTGTCCAGGGCGGAGGATCTGCGCGGCGACAACCGCCACAACTTCTCCTTCTCCGGACTCAAGACGGCCGTGGCCCGCTACGTCGAAGCCGCCGAACGCGAAGGCCGCGTCATCTCGGTGGAGGACGTGTGCGCCTCCTTCCAGGAGGCCGTCTGCGACGTGCTCACCGCCAAGGCCATCCGCGCCTGCGAGGACACCGGGGCAGAGGTTCTGCTGCTGGGAGGGGGAGTGGCCGCCAATTCCCGGCTGCGGGAGTTGGCTGCCGAGCGTTGCGAGGTCGCCGGCATCGAGCTGCGCGTCCCGCGTTTCAAGCTCTGCACCGACAATGGAGTGATGATCGCGGCACTGGCGGCCCAGCGCATCCACGAGGGTGCCGGCCCCAGCGAGCTGACCGTGGGCACCGACCCCTCCCTGGAGGTCGAGATTCCGCAGGTGTAGTTGCCTGCCTGCGGTGGGAATGACAAAAAGGAGCGGGCCGGGGATTTTCCCCCCGGCCCGCTTCTTTTCGGTGATTCAGTGACCGGTTAGAACAGCGTCCACTGAACGCGCGAGAGCTCCGGATCCCGGCCCGCCAGCCGAGTCCCGCTGGCAGCGGTCAGCGACTGGGTGCGCATTCCCTCATGGCCCTTGACCAGGTCGGCGGTGATGTTCACCGTCCCGGTCTCATCCTCTGCGAGGGCGGCAGAGAAGGCGTCGACATCCGAGGTGATGATGATCCGCTCACCCATGCTCGTGGCCACGATGTTCTCCAGGCCCTCGGCGGAGTACGCCACGGCGACGTTCTCGGGGTTGTCCTGCAGAGCGGAGCGCACGGCGGTGGACAACCGGCGTCGGGAGCGGGAAATTCCACTCCTGGCATTTCAGTCCTCTCCTTGCTGGCTCTGATCGGTTGGTGCTTCCGCCTCAGCGGTTGTGATGTTCCAGCACAGGCCCTTGGCCTCACCGGGCAGGCCGTTCTGGTCCATGAGCTCCATGATTCCGACGAAGAACCGCACAGTCCCAGCAGTCCGACGAACAGACCGCCCAGGGTGAAGGTCCAGGAACCGGAGGAGGGCGGTGTCTAGCTTGAATATGGCGGTGATTCCGTCGCCGGTGTTGTTCTCACCGGCGGCCTCTATGAGTCCATTGTCACCTTTTCAAGGAGAATGCCCGTCATTTTCTGTTTGCCCCTGTCTGGGGGGGGGAGGTCAGGTGGGGACGCCTAAATAGCGATGTTCCACGCCCCGTCGTCCCGCTGCTGCCGGTGGGTGAAGCGCTCGCCGCCCCGTTTCCACCCCATGAAGCCCGTCTTACGCTGGCTCCCCGCCTCCACACCTCTCGCTGCTCACCGAGCGAAGCGGGGCCGGCTCGCCTACGGTGATCGTGCACACGCCCCTCTTCTGAGCACCCAGGAGATCCCATGATCACCGGTTTCCTCGTCAGCCCCGATCTCACTCACCGCTCCGTCGTCTTCGAGCTGGAGCAGGCCAACCAGTTTCTCGGTGGCGTCACCGACGAGCGGGTGTCCGTCTCCTTCCAGGAGGACGGCACCAAATTCGCCGCCCTGTACAACCCGGACGCCAAGTCCCGTCGGGCGGAACCGAATCCGGTTGCGTCGTTGGGCCGTAATGAGGCGGCCACGGGCAACTCGGCCTTTCTGGCGGATCCCGTCAACGCGATCTCCGGTCCGGTCGTCTTCATCGGCGCGGAGGGGCAGGACATCGCGCTCGATGAGATCGAGCGCATCAAGAACGGGATCCGTGCGGTGCGCACCTATCGAGAGGATAATGGGCAGGAGTACCGCCTGTGGCGGGCGGCGGTCCTCAATCTCGGCACCTTCCAGGATTAAATTCGGGTTTCCGGCCACGAAAACCCCACCTGGCACCCTCGACAGTTGAGTGCTGGCACTCGCGCGGGTAGAGTGCCAGTCAGGTTGTCGAACCCACAGTTGTTCACCCGCGACGACGACTGTGCTGGACACCGCAACCGGCACAATCAACTCATTCCATCTCACGCACGGAGGAATATCGTGGCAAACGTCAACATCAAGCCGCTCGAGGACAAGGTCCTGGTCCAGATCGTCGAGGCCGAGACCACCACCGCTTCCGGCCTGGTCATCCCGGACTCCGCCAAGGAGAAGCCGCAGGAGGCCACCGTCATCGCTGTGGGCCCGGGCCGCATGGACGAGGACGGCGACCGCATCCCGGTGGACGTCAAGGAGGGTGACACCGTCATCTTCTCCAAGTACGGCGGCACCGAGCTGAAGTACGACGGCGAGGAGTACCTCCTCCTGTCCGCTCGTGACCTGCTCGCCATCGTCGAGAAGTAGGCGGTACCCCTATGGCAAAGCTGATTGCATTTGACCAGGAGGCCCGTGAGGGCATCCAACGCGGCGTCGACACGCTTGCCGACGCCGTGAAGGTCACCCTTGGCCCGCGTGGCCGCAACGTCGTGCTCGACAAGGCCTTCGGTGGCCCGACCGTCACCAACGACGGCGT
>CAYSIP010000091.1:0-9547 GCA_964431055.1 uncultured Corynebacterium sp.
ATCCAGTCCATGGCCGGCGTCATGGGCGGCACCCACTCCGAGATCTCGGAGACCACCACCGAGGTCTACTTCGAGTCCGCCATCTGGGACCCGCGCACCGTCGCACGCACCTCCCGGCGCCACAAGCTCAGTTCCGAGTCCTCCCGCCGTTTCGAGCGCGGCGTCGACCCCGCCGTCGTCGAGACGTCGCTCGACATCGCCTGCGCCCTGCTCGTGGAGATCGCCGGCGGCGAAGTCGGCTCCGCCCGCACGCTGCTCGGCGAGACCCCGGCCATGCCCACCATCAGCATGCGGGTGACCCATCCGTCGGAGCTGGCCGGCGTCGACTACCCGCGGGAGACCGTGATCGGCCGCCTGCGCGAGGTCGGTTGCGACGTCGTGGACTCTGGGGAAACCCTGCAGGTCACCCCGCCGACCTGGCGTTCCGACCTCACCATTCCCGCCGATCTGGTGGAGGAGGTCCTTCGCCTCGAGGGGCTGGAGGACATCCCGCTGGTCCTGCCGACCCCCGTCGGTGGCCGTGGCCTCAAGCCCGAGCAGAAGCGCCGCCGCGCCGTCGGTCACGCACTGGCCTACAACGGTTACGCAGAGATCCTGCCCAGCCCGTTCATCGCCAACGACACCTTCGACGCCTGGGGGCTCGACGGCGACGACCCGCGCCGTAACGTCGTCGCCGTGCAGAACCCGCTCGAGGCCGACCACGCCATCCTGGGCACCACCCTGCTGCCGTCCATGCTCGCCGCCGTGGCCCGCAACGTCTCGCGCGGGCGCAACGACGTCGCACTGTTCGGCCTCCAGCAGGTCTCCTTCGCCCGTGAGGACATCTCGCCCATGCCTTCAGTGTCGACCCGTCCGGACGACAACACGATCCGTGAATTGTTGGATTCCCTGCCGGAGCAGCCGCTGCACGTGGTCACTGTCGGCGTCGGCCAGATCGAGCACGAGGGGCCGTGGGGCGGGGGACGCGCCTACAGCTGGGCCGACGCCGTCGAATCCGCCCGCGTGGTGGCCCGTGCCGCCGGCGTCGAGCTGGAGATCGAGTCCGCAGAGCACCTGCCCTGGCACCCCGGCCGTTGCGCCGCCCTGAAGATGGGCGGTGAGGTCGTGGGTCATGCCGGCGAGCTGCACCCCCAGATCCTGGAGCGCCTCGAGCTGCCCACGCGCACCTGCGCCATGGAACTCGACGTCACCGCGCTGCCGCTGGAGGAGAAGTTGCCCGCCCCGGTGCTGTCCGCCTACCCGGCGCTGCACCAGGACATCGCACTCGTCGTCGACGAGTCCACCCCCGCCGAGACCGTCCGCCGGATCGTGGCGGAAGGCGCGGGCGATCTCCTGGAATCCGTGGAGCTCTTTGACATCTTCCGCGGCGAGCAGCTGGGGGAGGGGAAGAAGTCCCTCGCCTTCTCCCTGCTGTTCCGTGCCGGTGACCGGACCCTGACTGATGAAGAGGCCAACGTCCACCGCCTGGCGGCGGCTGAGCTGGCCAAGGATCGCCTGGGAGCGGAGATGCGCGCCTGATCTGCCTGATGCCTGACCGACCGGCCCGCTTCCTCCCGCAATGCGGGGTGGAGCCGGGCCGGTCGGTCTTTCACGCGACGCGCACCGTGGACTCTGAGGGAGCGGCAAAGCCGACGCGCGGCCGGTCAATCGCCCGGCCCGACGTGTCGGCATCCGTTTCAGGATGATCAGCGGCGGGGCAGCCGGCGCACACGTGCGGTACCAGTTCTCTCACGAATTCGACATTGCCACCTGGCATGACGGCGCAACCACGTTCCCGGTCCTCGCTCCCGGAACGATCGTCAGGAGTAACTGGTTCGCCCATCCTGTCCCGCGGTCGTCGTGTCCCCAATTGGTTCCGGAAAAGGTGCGGATCGCCTTCCTTGACCACATGGTCCTCGGAACCCGGCGAGGCGGCAATGGGTGGGGCAGGCGGAAGTTTCGACATCAACCGCACGAAAACCGCGCCTCTTCATTGATTGCCAAGGAAGAAAGATGCGGGGGATGGCAGGCCGCGCCCTCGCCTCCATGTTCACTGACGACCACTTGCAGTGGGGTGGGGCCGAAGTCGAGAACCTTGAGGGTGTCCCCAGGAATCATTCCCACCGCTATTAACCTATTTTCACCTGAAACTTATCGTATACTTATTTGCAGCTGGGAAGTGAACTCCAGTGGAGGCCGTTCCGTCCCGGAGCGATCGGCGGGGAGGCCATCTTTGGGCCTGAGGCCCCAGCCGCGTACCGGTGTCAGTGGTCCGGGATTCGCGGCGAACGACTCCTTTTCCAGGTGGCGAATGCGGCGAGGCCGGGTGCCTGCGTGACGCATGCCGCCGGTTGGCCGGTGGTCGATGACCGGCCGAGCACTGGCACCCGGGTGGCAGGAGACAAGTCAGTGAAGGTGGCGAGGATCATGGTGAAGGAAAATGGTGGCGAAAGCGGTGGAGATCTCGTGAGCGCGACAAACACGGAAAAGTCCGACGCGGGTTTGGCGACGAGACGTCGTCACCTGGCACTGAAGAGGATGGTCGACACGGCCGCCGTCCTCGTGACGGCCCCGCTGACCCTGCCGGTCGCCGCGGTGACCGCGGTGCTGGTCCGGATCAACATGGGCAAACCGGTTCTCTATACCCAGGAACGCGTGGGCTTCGGGGAGGGGACTTTCCCGTTGTTGAAGTTCCGTTCCATGTTGCCGGAGACGGATACGGAAGGGAGGAGGATCCCCGAGAGCGAACGGTTGACACCCTTCGGCCACCTCCTCCGGCGTTCAAGTCTGGATGAGCTGCCCCAGCTGTTGAATGTGCTGAAGGGTGACATGGCCATTGTGGGACCACGTCCGCTGTTGACCACCTACCTGCCTTTTTACCGGGATTCCGAACGGGCCAGGCACTCGGTGCGCCCGGGGATCACCGGCGCGGCCCAGGTTGCGGGCAGGAACTACCTGGATTGGGACGAGCAGCTGGCCTTCGACGCCGAGTACGCCCGCGAGGGCACCCTGCTCGACGACCTCAAGATCATCGGCAAGACCCTGGCCCAGGTGCTCAAGCCTTCGGATGTGGGGGTCCCCGGACAGGAAGGGCTGGGGTGGCTCAACGAGGACCGTTCCTGTCTCAGCAGGGACGGATACGTACTGCGGCGTCTGGCGCAGAGGGACATTCCCAGGTGCGTCGAATGGCTCAGGCAATCTGTTCCCGGTGGCTTCACGTCTCTCCCCGTTGAACAGACGGCCGAAAGCATCGGCAGGTGGCTTGAGGTGGTCGCGGATGACCAGTCGAAGGGGGTGTACGTGCTGACCGACAGGTGGGCGGACGAGGCTCTGGCGCTCGTCGGTTGTCATGGCCACGATCCCTCCGAGCTGCCGTTGGTCTATGCCGCATCCGCCACGGGTGGGTCGGGGGGCGAGAATCTGGGACGTGCCGTGGAGTTCCTGTTCGAGCACATGCGGTTGAATCTCGGATTGCCGGGGGCGAAAGTGGATCTGGCCCGTGAGGATCGGGAGGCCGTCGAGTTCTGGAAGGGGCTGTCCCTGGAAGAGGTTGCGGCAGGTCAACATTCTGACCGGGTGGGCCTCGAGATCATATGGCGTTCCCGGGACGTGGAGCCCGGGGTCCGGCCCGTCGTGGAAGTCGGGAGCGCCGGAGAGTCGATTGCCTGACGCCCGTCGGGGTCTGACGCCGGGCGCTTCTCGGCGCGTCGGGGATCAGAGGTGCGGTGCGCCAGGCTGGCACCGCCAGATTTTCGGCGTATCCCCGCAGGCCCCGCTACGCCTGCGGTGCGTGGCATGGGGAAGCTGACCCCGGGTGGCGTGAATAGTTTGCACGTTCATGCATAATTCCGTATGGTCGTCGATATGACGATCAAGGTTGCAGTCGCAGGTGCCTCCGGTTACGCGGGCGGGGAAATCCTCCGCCTCCTGCTTGGGCACCCCAAGTACCTGTCCGGCGAGCTTGAGATCGGCGCCTTGACCGCCGGCTCCTCCGCCGGCACGCCATTCTCCGAGATCATGCCCCACCTTCCCCAGCTCGGTGACCGCATTGTGCAGGACACCACCGTCGAGAACCTCGCGGGCCACGACGTTGTCTTCCTCGGCCTGCCGCACGGCCACTCCGCCGAGATCGGCAGCCAGCTGCCTGATGAAACTGTGGTCATCGACTGCGCCGCGGACTTCCGTCTGCGGGACAAGGGGGAGTGGTCGCACTACTACGGCGGTGAGCACGCCGGCACCTGGCCCTACGGCATTCCCGAGATGCCCGGCCACCGCGAGGAACTCGTCGGTGCGACCCGTATCGCGGTCCCGGGCTGCTTCCCGACGGGTGCGACGCTGGCCATGCTGCCCGCCGTCGCCGCGGGTCTGGTCACCCCGGACATCACCGTTGTCTCCGTCACCGGTGTCTCGGGTGCCGGCAAGAAGGCCGCGGTTCCGCTGCTCGGAGCCGAGATGATGGGTAACCTGCGCGCCTACAACACGGCCGGACGGCACCGGCACACCCCGGAGATCGCCCAGAACCTGGCGGAGGTCACTGACGAAGAGGTCACCGTCAGCTTCACCCCGGTCCTGGCCCCACTGCCCCGCGGTATCCTCACCACCGCCAACGCGCCGCTGAAGGAGGGGGTCACCCAGGACGCGGCCTACGAGACCTACCGGGCCTTCTACGCCGAGGAGCCGTTCGTCCACCTGCTGCCCGAGGGGCACCTGCCCCAGACCCAGGCGGTCGTCGGCTCCAACATGTGCCACGTGCAGGTCGAGGTCGACGAGCGGGCGAACCGACTGGTGGTCACCGCGGCCCTCGACAACCTCACCAAGGGCACCGGCGGCGCGGCCGTCCAGTGCATGAACATCGCCCTCGGCCTCCCCGAGACCGCCGGCCTTCCGCAGGCCGCCGTCGCTCCCTGATCCGTCCGTCAACCCAGAAAGCCTCTTCCATTATGAGCAGCATCGGCATCACCGCGCCCGCCGGATTCTCCGCCGCGGCACTTACCGCCGGCATCAAGAATTCCGGTAACCCGGACATGGCGCTCGTCGTCAACCACGGGCCCGAATACAACGCGGCGGGAGTGTTCACCCGCAATCGTGTCGTCGCCTCCCCGGTGAAGTTGACGCGCACCGCGGTGGCCGACGGGCGGCTGCGTGCCGTGCTTTACAACGCCGGCAACGCCAACGCCTGCAACGGTGTCCAGGGGGATCGCGACGCCGCTGAGCTGCAGCAGCGCCTCGCCGGGTTGCTCGAGATCGACGCCGACGACGTCGCGGCCTGCTCGACCGGCCTGATCGGTGAGCTGCTGCCGATGGACAAGCTGCGCGCGGGCGTTGACACGTTGCCCGAGCTGCTCGGTGACAACGGGCAGGCCGCGGCCGAGGCCATCATGACCACCGACCTGGTGGCCAAGCAGACCTACGTCGAGGGTGATGGATGGACAGTCGGCGGCATGGGCAAGGGCGTGGGCATGATGGCCCCGTCGCTGGCGACGATGCTGGTGCTGCTGACCACCGACGCCTCCGCCACGCCGGAGATGCTGGATGAGGCGCTCCGGGCGGCCACGAAGGTCACCTTCGACACCCTCGACATCGACGGTTCGACCTCCACCAATGACACCGTCCTGATCATGGCGTCCGGGGCCTCCGGAATCACGCCGAGCCAGGAGGAACTCAACGAGGCCGTCCTCACCGCCTGCAACTACCTGGCCGCCCAGATGCAGGCCGACGCGGAGGGCGTGACCAAGCGGGTGACCATCACCGTGGAGGGCACCGCCAACGACGGCCAGGCCCTCAACGCCGCCCGCACCCTGGGCCGCGACAACCTGTTCAAGTGCGCCATGTTCGGTTCCGACCCCAACTGGGGCCGGGTGCTCGCCGCGGTGGGCATGGCCGACGCGGACATGGACCCGGAGCACATCTCCGTGTTCTTCAACGGGGAGGCCGTCTGCATCGACACGACCGGCACGCCCGGCGCCCGCGACGTGGACCTCTCGGGTGAAGACATCGAGGTCCTGGTGGACCTCGGTGCCGGTGGACCGGGCAGGGCCACGGTGCGCACCACCGACCTCTCCCACGCCTACGTGGAGATCAACTCCGCCTACAGCACCTAGAGAAAGGCCGAACATGAATGAAATCGTGGAATCCCTGAGCTCCGAGGTCAGGGCCAACATCCTTGCCGAAGCGCTGCCGTGGCTGCAGCACTTCCGCGACAAGATCGTCGTCGTCAAGTACGGCGGCAACGCCATGGTCGACGATGATCTCAAGGCCGCCTTCGCCGCCGACATGGTTTTCCTGCGCACGGTGGGCGCCAAGCCCGTCGTCGTGCACGGCGGCGGTCCGCAGATCTCCGCCATGCTCAAGCGGGTGGGTCTGGAGGGCGAGTTCAAGGGCGGGTTCCGGGTGACCACCCCGGAGGTCATGGAGATTGTCCGCATGGTGCTCTTCGGTCAGGTCGGTCGGGACCTGGTCGGGCTGATCAACTCTCACGGCCCTTACGCCGTGGGCACCTCGGGTGAGGACGCCGGCCTGTTCACCGCCACCAAGCGACTGGTCGAGGTGGGTGGCGAGCCCACCGACATCGGGCTGGTCGGTGACATCACAGCCGTCAACCCCGACGCGCTCATGGACATCATCGAGGCCGGCCGTATCCCGGTGGTCTCCACGATCGCCCCCGGTGACGACGGCGAGGTCTACAACATCAACGCCGACACCGCCGCAGGTGCGTTGGCCGCGGCCATCGGGGCGGAGCGGCTGCTCATCCTCACCAATGTCGAGGGCCTCTACACGGATTGGCCGAACAAGGACTCCCTGGTCTCCAAGATCCAGCTCGCCGAGCTCGAGGACATCCTGCCGGGTCTCGACTCCGGCATGATCCCCAAGATGGAGTCCTGCCTGCGGGCCGTGCAGGCGGGGGTCTCCGCCGCGCACGTGATCGACGGCCGCATCGCGCACTCCGTCATCCTGGAGCTGCTGACCATGGGCGGCATCGGAACGATGGTCCTGCCCGACGTGTACGACCGTGACAACTATCCCGAGGGAACCGTCTTCAGAAAGGACGCCGTCAAATGACCGACACCCGCTCGCTGTGGCCGCAGGTGCTGATGAACAGCTACGGCACCCCGCCGGTCGAGCTCGTCTCCGGCAAGGGCGCGACCGTCGCCGACTCGGAGGGCCGCACCCACATCGATCTGTTGGCGGGCATCGCCGTCAACGCGCTCGGCCACGGCCACGAAGCCGTCGTCGAGGCCGTGGTCCACCAGATCGGCCAGCTCGGCCACGTATCCAACCTGTTCGCCTCCCGCCCGGCGGTCGATGCCGCCGCCGCCCTCAAGGAGCGAATGGGGGACGACACCACGCGGGTGTTCTTCTGCAATTCCGGCGGGGAGGCCAACGAGGCCGCCTTCAAACTCGCCCGACTGACCGGCCGCGGCCGGGTTCTCGCCGCGGTCGACGGCTTCCACGGCCGCACCATGGGCTCCCTGGCGCTGACAGGGCAGCCCGACAAGCGTCGGCCCTTCGAGCCGCTGCCGAGCGGGGTGGAATTCTACCCCTACGGCGACCTCGATTACCTGACCAAGCTCGTGGAGACCGATCCGACCGACGTCGCCGCCATCTTCCTCGAACCCATCCAGGGCGAGACCGGTGTGATCCCCGCGCCCGAGGGTTTCCTGCGCGGCGTGCGCGAGCTGTGCGACACCCACGGCATCCTCTTCGTCGTCGACGAGGTCCAGACCGGGGTGGGCCGCACCGGTGACTTCTTCGCGCACCAGCACGACGACATCGTCCCCGACATCGTCACCATGGCCAAGGGTCTGGGCGGCGGGTTGCCCATCGGCGCCTGCCTGGCCCGCGGCAGGGCGGCCGAGCTGTTCACCCCCGGCGCACACGGGACCACCTTCGGCGGCAACCCCGTCTCGTGTGCCGCGGCCAACGCGGTGTTGAAGATCGTCAACGACGAGTTCTGCGCCGACGTCCGCCGCAAGGGCGAGCGTTTCATCACCGGCCTCCGACAGGTCCCGGGAGTGCGGGAGATCCGTGGGCGCGGCCTGATGTTGGGCGTCGTGCTCGACGCGCCCGTCGCCAAGCAGGCGGTGACCGCCGGTTTCGACCACGGCCTGATCCTCAACGCCCCCGCGGACGATGTCATCCGGCTCACCCCGCCGCTGGTGATCACCGAGGACGAGATCGACGCCTCCATCGAGCGCATCGCCGCCCTCTTGTCCGAACTGACCGCTCCGGAAAAGTAGGAGAACAACCATGACCGCCCCCACCGTGCGGCACTTCCTCGCCGACGACGACCTCACCCCGGCCGAACAGGCCGAGGTGCTGCAGCTCGCCGCGGAACTGAAGAAGGCCCCGCTGTCCCGCCGCCCGCTCGAGGGCCCGCTGTCCGTGGCCGTGCTCTTCGACAAGACGTCGACGCGCACCCGCTTCTCCTTCGACGCCGGCATCGCCCAGCTCGGCGGCCATGCCATCGTGGTCGACTCCGGCAAGACCCAGATGGGCAAGGGGGAGAGCTACCAGGACACCGGAGCGGTGCTCTCCCGCTTCGTGGAGGCCATCGTGTGGCGGACCTTCGCCCACTCGAACCTCCACGAGATGGCCGAGACCGCCACCGTGCCGATCATCAACTCCCTCTCCGATGACCTGCATCCCTGCCAGATCCTCGCGGATCTGCAGACCTGCGTCGAGAACCTCTGCCCGGAGCAGGGCCCGGCCGGGCTCAAGGGCCGCAAGGCCGTCTACCTGGGCGATGGTGACAACAACATGGCCAATTCCTACATGATCGGCTTCGCCACCGCCGGCATGGACATCTCCGTCATCGCGCCGGAGGGTTTCCAACCGCAGCCGGAGTTCGTGGAGCGCGCCCGCCGTCGCGCGCGGCAGACGGGTGCGACCGTCACCGTCACCGCGGACCTCGCCGAGGTGGCGGGCGCGGACGTGGTCATCACCGACACCTGGGTGTCGATGGGCATGGAGGACGACGGCAAAGACCGGCGCACCCCCTTCCTGCCGTACCAGGTCAGTTCCGAGGTCATGGCCGCCGCGGAGAAGGACGCCATCTTCCTGCACTGCCTGCCGGCCTACCGCGGAAACGAGGTCGCCGCCGAGGTCATCGACGGACCGCAGTCCCGGGTCTTCGATGAGGCCGAGAACCGCCTGCACGCGCAGAAGGCACTGCTGGTCTGGCTCTTCGACCACCAGCCGGAGGTGGGGGAGTGACCACCCCCGGTACCCGCACCGCCCGCCAGGCGAAGATCCTGGAGATTCTGGAGAAGACCAGGGTCTCCAGCCAGGTGCAGCTGTCCGAGTTGTTGTTGGACGAGGGCTTCGACATCACCCAGGCGACGCTCTCCCGGGATCTCGACGAACTCGGGGCGAAGAAGGTCCGCCCCGACGACGGCCGGGCCTACTACACTGTCGGCCCGGTGGAGCATGCCCTGGCGGAACAGCTGACCGGCCCCCGGGAGAAGCTGCGCCGCATGTTGGACGAGCTGGTGGTCTCCATCGACTCCTCCGGACACATCGCGGTGCTGCGCACCCCGCCGGGGGCGGCCCAGTACCTGGCCAGCTTCAT
>CAYSIP010000092.1:0-9540 GCA_964431055.1 uncultured Corynebacterium sp.
CTGCCTATCTGCAGAGCTGGCCGCAGAAGAAACCCTCAGTGGATCTTCCTGGTGGTGCCCACCGCCCGCATCAACGAGACATTCGGCGGCCAGAAGTCCGTCACGCCGGGTAGCCTTCGGACGCGCCTCAGCCCCGAAGAGGTCGCCTTTGACGGGCTTGCCGAGGCTGTGCGAACGGCGGCGGCAACCGATGCGGTTACCTACGTCCGTTGATGAGCGCCACTCCCCTACCGCGGGGTGACTCCCCGGAAGGCCCGGTCGTTGAGTTCGCGCCGGGCCTGCTCGAGCGCGACGAGGTCGGCGAACAGTGAGTTGTAGGCCTGCTCGTCGTCGGAGGGGCGCATGCGCTGGAGTTGTCCCTTGAGCTGGGCGATCTGGTTGCCCACGCGTGCCTCCTGCAGGCGGGAGAGCACCGAGTCGGTGTAGGCGTTGAGCTCATGCGCTTCGGCGCGGATGTCCTCGACCGCGAGCTCGGAGACCAGCGAGCGTCCGGCCAGGTCGGACATCTCGCCGGCGACATTGGACACCCACCCCACGCCGGCGGGTGCGGCGGCGCATCCCCCGGCCCGGGCGATGGCGTCGCGGACCTGGCGGTAGGCGTCGGAGGTGAAGGTGTCCAAGGTCAACCCGTCGAAATAACCGCCGACCAGTTCGGGGTACTGCAGCGCCAGCTTGAGGGATTCGCGCTCGGCCCACAGGCGCGGGTCACGAGGGTTGGGCGCCACGAGCGCGGGCTTCTCGGCGGGTGCGGTCTCGGCGTCGTCGAAACGGTGGGCGCGGCGCTGCTGGGCGTCGACCTTGCGGGGTTTGCGGACCTCCTCGCGGACCTGCTGGAGCACCTCGTCGGGGTTGGGCCAGCCGACCCAGCCGGCGAGCAGGCGGGCGTACTCGTTCTGCAGGACGGCGTCGCGGATGTCGGCGACCACGGGCACGGTGCGGCGCAGGGCCTGCAGGCGCCCCTCGACGGTGTCGAGGCGGTAGTCGGTGAGCATGGACTGGATGACGAACTCGAACATGGGGATGCGCCCGGCCACCAGGTCGCGCACGGCGGCGTCGCCCCGCTCGAGACGGAGGTCGCAGGGGTCCATGCCGGTGGGTGCGACGGCGACGAAGGACTGGCCGGTGAACTTCTGCTCGCCCTCGAAGGCGCGCAGGGCGGCCTTCTGGCCGGCCTCGTCGCCGTCGAAGGTGTAGATCAGCTCGCCGCGGAAGTAGTTGTCGTCGAGCATGAGCCGGCGCAGCATGCGCATGTGCTCGGCGCCGAAGGCGGTGCCGCACGCCGCGACGGCGGTGGTCACGCCGGCGGCGTGCATGGCCATGACGTCGGTGTAGCCCTCGACGATCACGGCCTGGTGGCCGGCGGCGATGTGCTTCTTCGCCTGGTCGAGCCCGAAGAGCACCTTGGACTTGTTGTAGAGCATCGTGTCCGAGGTGTTCATGTACTTGCCCAGGTTGTCGTCGTCGAAGAGCTTGCGGGCGCCGAAACCGATGACGTTGCCGGACAGGTCCTTGATCGGCCACAGCAGGCGGCGGTGGAACCGGTCGATGGGCCCGCGCTTGCCCATCTTCGACAGGCCGGCGGCCTCGAGTTCCTTGAAGTCGAAGCCCTTGCGCAGCAGCACCTTGGTCATGGTGTCCCACCCCTCGGGGGCGTAACCGCACTCGAAGGCGTAGATGTGCTGCTGGGAGAAGCCGCGGTCCAGCAGGAACTCGCGGCCCTTGGCCGCCTGCGGGGTCTCCAGCTGCTCACGGTAGAAGGCGTGGGCGGCCTTGTTCGCGGCGATCAGCCGGGCCCGGGTGCCCGGTTCCTCCCGGCGCGCGCCGGTGGTCCCGCCCTGGTAGTTGATCTGGTAGCCGATGGTCTCGGCGACGGCCTCCACGGCCTCGGGGAAGGAGATGTGCTCCATCTCCATGAGGAAGGAGAAGACGTCGCCGCCCTTGCCGGTGGAGAAGCAGTGGTAGTAACCGCGGTTGGGGCGCACGTGGAAGGAGGGGGTGCGCTCGTCCTTGAACGGGCTCAGGCCCTTGAGCGAATCGGATCCGCCGGGCTTGAGCTGCACGTATTCGCCGACGATCTCCTCGATCGCGGCCCGTTCCCGGATCGCCTGGATATCGCTGTCCGGAATACGTCCCTTTGCCATGGTTTACAGGTTACCGGTCGGGTCAAACCGGGAGGAAGGGTCACCTACGCTTGGCTGGTGAGCGCGTCCGGCTGAAACACATGCATTTATTATTTCGCGTTCAGTCCGTTTCTATGTGAAGATACCCGCATGCCGCAGTCGTTTCCCACGTCGAAGAAGTCGCTTCCCGCGATTCTCGGCGGGGTTCTTCTCGCCGGCGTCGCGGCCTGGTTCGGCCTCGACCTCGGTGACGACGGCGGCAACCAGACCACCCCGGTCTCCGACGGGGCCGGGCAGACCCCGGCGCCGACGCTGGTCCCGGTGGAATACGATCCCGCGGACGACTATCCGGTCTGCGTGATGGATTCCCTGCCCGGGCAGGCGGAGCTGGTCGTCGATGATATTCTCATCGGCGGACCGTTCACCTACCCCGCCGACGACGGCACCCGCTTCGGCAATTACGAGGACGTGCTGCCGGCTGAGGAGCTGGGTTTCTACCGTGAGTACACGGTGGACACGCCGGGTCTGCACCACCGAGGTGAGCGCCGCATCGTCACCGGCGGCGGCACCGAGGTCGACCCCGAGGTCTGGTACTACAGCGATGATCACTACGAAAGCTTCTGCGAGATACCCGATGCTGAGAACTAAGACGAGTAACCCGATCCTGATCACCTGCCCCCTGCGCACCCGTTTCGATCTCTACAAGGCGCTCGGTTGCATCCTCAACCCCAAGGGTTGGCCCGCCCCCAACTCCATCAACGAGATGGCCGACCTGCTCCGCGAGCGGGAGATCGACCGCCTGGTGTGCTCCAACTGGGAGCTGACCCGCGACGACGACATCGCCATCGTCGACGTCTTCCAGGACCTGGGCATCAGCCTGCAGCGCTGATCAGCCCATGAAGGCGGCGATGTCCGCCGAGCGCTTGGCCAGGCGCTCCAGCCGGGATTCGGTCATCGACGCGATCTGGTCGACGACCACCCGCTGGCGGGCGGCGTCATCCTCCGCCTCGTCCCACCACTGGCGGTACATCGGGTCGAGCGTGCCCGGCGCGCCGGCGGCCAGGTACTCGAAGACGCGGAAGATGCGGTCCCGTTGGCGGTCCTGGCGGGCCTTGTGGCCGGGGTCGTCCATGACGTAGAGCACCGCGATCGTCTTCAGCAGCGTCACCTCCGCCTGTGCCTGGGCGGGGATGACCAGCCGGCCGCGGGTCCGGCCGAGTGCCCCGCGGTCCCCGTCGACCGATTCCAGGGTGGCGCCGACCGTGACGCCGACGTAGCGGCCCACCAGCTCCGAGGTCATCCGTTTCAGGGCGGCGTGCCCGCGCAGGGTGGCGTCGAAGTCCGCGGCCTGGCTGACCACGTCGAGGTGCCGCAGGCCGGCGGCGGCGTCGATGAGTTCCTCCGGGGTGCCGCCGAAGGCGCGCGCCCCCTTCTCCGCGAGCGCGGCCAGCTCCACCAGGTCCCACAGCACGTCAAGGGTCACGCGCCCGGAGACGATGCCGTCCTCCACGTCGTGGACGGAGTAGGCGATGTCGTCGGACCAGTCCATCGCCTGCGCCTCCATCGACGGCGTCCGGTCCCCGTGTCCACGCCGGATCCACTGCAGCAGGTGCGCGTCGACGTCGTAGGCGCCGTACTTGCGGTTGACGGTGCCGTCCGCGTTCGTCTTCGTCCGCGGGTACTTGCACGCGGCGTCGAGCGCGGCGCGGGTGAGGTTGAGCCCGTAGGAGTGTCCGCGGTCGTCGACGGTCTTCGGTTCCAGGCGGGTGAGGATGCGCAGGGTCTGCGCGTTGCCCTCGAAGCCCCCGCAGTCGGTGGCGACCTCGTCGAGCGCGCGCTCCCCGTTGTGCCCGTAGGGCGGGTGCCCGATGTCGTGGGTCAGGCCGGCCAGCTCCGCGAGATCCGGATCCAGGCCCAGGCCCGCCCCGATGCCCCGGGAGATCTGCGCGACCTCGAGCGAATGCGTCAGCCGGGTGCGCGGGGTGTCCCCGTCGCGGGGACCGACGACCTGGGTCTTGTCCGCCAGCCGACGCAGCGCCGCCGAGTGCAGCACGCGTGCCCGGTCACGGGAGAAGGCCCCGCGGTGGTCGGGGCGGGAGTGGGTGAACTCGCTGCCCTTGGGCGCCTCGTCGAATAACCGGGCGGCGTCGTCGTCGGTGTAGGGGTACATGGGGCTCGTCGGGGTCTTTCGGCTCATCGATCAAGAATTCCGGGCGCGCAGCTGCCGGTGGCGGTCGCGTCTCGAGGGGCGCATCCAGCCCTGCAGCCCGCGCAGCAACCCCTCCACCCTATCCCCCGCGCCGGGGCCCGCCACCCGGGACACATCGACGACCACCAGGCCACCCGCCTCGTGCATCATCGACAGCCACCAGGAGACCCCCGGAAAGCGCGTGGGGCTCGTGCGTGTCGGGCAGGAACTGGCGTCCAGACCCGCCTGCGCCGCCAACAGTTCGGCGCGC
Organism: uncultured Corynebacterium sp.; assembly: GCA_964431055.1. Lineage (GTDB taxonomy): Bacteria > Actinomycetota > Actinomycetes > Mycobacteriales > Mycobacteriaceae > Corynebacterium. Next base: position 4,580 of record CAYSIP010000092.1, read on the forward strand.
AGGGCGTGGTTGGGGTCGGTGACCACCACCACGGCGCCCGGATCATGCTGCTCGACGAGCGCACGGTAGGAACCGCGGGTGTCGTTGCCCTCGGCCACGGCCGTCACCGCCCCCGGCGGCACGCCACGCTCGACCAACCAGTCCCGCGAGACCCCGGCCTCGGTGAAACGGTCGCCGGGCAGGTGGCCGCCCAGGGTGTAGACATGTTCCGCGATCCCGCCGCGCCACAGGTACAGGGCGTGCTCCAGGCGGGCCCGCAACTGCCGGGAGGGGCGGCCGTCGTACTGCGCGGTGCCCAGCACGACGATCGCCTGCGCCCGGCCCTTCGGCGGGAGGAGGTGACGCCGCCGTGCGTGGACGATCACGCGCGCGGGCAGGATAGCCACGGTGGCTGCGGTGGCCCCGAGGGACAGCGGAACAAGGAGGCGAAATCTCATCTCCCCCAGTCTGCCAGGAGAGTCGGTAATCTGGTGCCATGCTGCACTTCCTTCCCCGTCCCGCGACCCTGGCCGCGGCCGCCCCGGCGATGCTCGCCGTTCTCGGCGTCTCCGGCGCCGTTGGTGCCCTCGGCCTCATCGGCCCCGCCCCCACCGCCGCCGCCGCCACCGCAGAACCCATGGTGGCCGCCCAGGGTACGGCCGTCGGCGGGACGGTCGCGCCGGGGATGCTCACCGAGGACGTGACCGACTACTCCGGGGTTCTCAGCGCCGGGGAACGCTCCGTGATCGAGGACAAGATCCAGCAGCTGAAGATGGACAACCAGAAATCCATCTTCGTGGTCTACCTGCCCAGCTTCGGCGGCCTGACCCCCGAGGCATGGACCCAGGCCGCCGTGCAGGCCAACGGTGGCGGCAACACCGCCGTGTTCGCCGTGGCCACCGAGGACAGTCAGTTCGGCGTCTTCGGCGGCAACCAGTGGACCGACGCGGAACTCGACGACATGTACCAGGCCGCCTACCCCGAACTGGTCGCCGGCGACTTCGCCGCCGCCGCCGAGGCCACCGTCGACGCCGCCGCCTCCTCCGGGGAGCTCTCCGGCGAATCGCTGGCCTGGTTGGGCGGTGGCGCGGCCGCCGTCGCCGCCGCCGGGGGCGGCATCTGGGCGTACTCGCGCCGCAAGCGCAGGCAGACCAGTCAGGAGGTGCTGGAGAGCTCCCGTGAGATCGACCCGCGTGACACGCAGCGGCTCATGCGCCTGCCCATGGAGACCCTCGAGCAGCTCGCGCAGGAGGAACTGGTCTCCACCGACGAGTCCATCCGCCGCGGCCGGGAGGAACTCGACCTGGCCATCTCCGAGTTCGGTCCCGAACGCACCCGCAGCTTCACCCGCGCGATGAACCACTCCACCTCCACCCTGCAGAGGGCCTTCCACCTCCAGCAGCGCCTCAACGACTCCATCCCGGAGAGCGAGGCGGAGCGCCGCGCCATGCTCGTGGAGATCGTCTCCTCCTGCGGCCAGGCCGACGACGCCCTCGACGCCGAGGCCGAGAACTTCGCGCAGATGCGCAACCTGCTGCTCACCGCTTCCACCAAGCTGGACGAGCTGACCCAGCGCAGCATCGACCTGCGCGCCCGCCTGCCGCGCGCCGCCGAACAGCTGGCCGCGCTCGAGTCCCAGTACTCCACCGAGGTGCTCACCTCCATCGAGGACAACGTGGAGATGTCCGCCGCCTCCCTCGACGAGGCGGAGAAGATGCTCGAGACCGGCCGCGACCTCGAGGCCCGGCCCCCGGGTGAGCAGGGCGGGCTCGTCGGCGCCATCCGCGACACCGAACACGCCCTGGAACTCTCGGAGAAGCTGCTGGTGGCCGTCGAGCACGCCGATGAGAACATCCACGTGGCCAAGGCCAATCTCGGCGCCCTCATCACGGAGATCGAGGACGAGATCCGGGAGGCCGGCGACCTCAAGCGGCAGGGCACCTCCCAGGGTGCCCCGGCCGACTGGGCCACCCTCGACGATGTCGTCGGCCAGGCCATCAACACCGTCACCAAGGCCAGGCAGACCGCGGCCTCCGACCCGCTGGGCACCTACACCACCCTCACCGACCTGGACGCCCGCCTCGACGAGCAGCTCGACCGCGTCCGCGAGACCACCGCCGACCAGGCCCGTCAGCTGGAGGTCCTCGACCATCAGCTGAACTCCGCGGCCGCCGCCATCCAGGCCGCCGAGGACCTCATCGCCTCCCGCGGGCGGGTCATCAAGTCCAAGGCCCGCACCTACCTCGCGGACGCGCAGCGTCTGCACGCCCACGCCCTCAACCAGCGCACCTCCGACACCCGCGGCGCCACCGAACTGGCCCGCCAGGCCACCACCGCAGCCCAGCGGGCGTCGCGACAGGCCCAGGCGGACGTCGACGACTACCGCCGCCGCTACAACTCCAGTGGCCGCGGTGGCGGCTCCGGCACCGGGGCCTTCGTCACCGGCATGGTGATCAACAGCCTGCTCTCCAGCGGCGGCCGAGGCGGGTTCGGAGGAGGCTTCGGGGGAGGATTTGGTGGCGGTGGAGGAGGCTTCGGGGGTGGCGGCGGGTTCCGCGGTGGATCATTCTGACGGCCGGTGATGGCGGGGCGTCGACAAGCCCGCAGACCGGGTCTGAGCGAACATGCTGAGACGAAACAGCTGGTTCTGGGCTTATTGACGCGCTCGGCACGGACGGCTCCGGCCCGGTCCGGTCTGGGCGGTTTCCCGCGCGGGCCCGAAACCATCCGGCCGGTGCTTGAGCAGGCGCCTAACGGCCTGCGGCGCCGCCCTCCGGCGGGCGGGAAAAGGTATCGAGCTGCCGGAGTTCGTTCAGGAGGTCAGTGAGGGCTTCTTCCCGGGTGACGAAGTCCCGCGCCCGGTCCCGCTGCTCCTCAGCCAGGGCCTCACTGGCGTCCTCGGCCGCCTCGTGACGCAGGCGTTCCACCAGGTCGAGCATGTCCTGCCGGGGGTTTATCTCGCTGCTCGGGATGGACACCAGCTCCACGATCTCATCGCCATGCTGTTCCCGGAGGTGGGCGATGTGGTCCTCGGCCCGAACCTGGGCCTCGCCGAGGTCACGCGCCGGATAGGTGTGGTCCTCATTGGTCAGGGCCCGCAGGGTAGCGGTGGCGTGGTCCGAATGGGCGAAACGGATGAGGGCAAACGGCTGCCAGCGGAGCACCCAGGGGCGGGAATTGTTGGGGGAATAAGTAATGCGGAACATAGCTTAATTCTTATCCCACCCCACCGCTCCCCGCCAAGGGGGCTCACCACATCGGTGATCAACCCCGGATCCCGGAGCCTCTCACCTACACCCGTGGCCGCCGCACCGGCGAGTCCACGAGCACACAACCCCAGGTGAGGAACACGGCGTCGAGGGTGGGCATGTCGGCGCTGTAGGGCCCGTCGTGGACCTCGACCCTGCCGCTGATCAGCGGGCGGACGATGGCCGTGACCCCTTCGGCGTGGGAGATGAGCCGTTCCTTGCGCCAGAGGCTACGCCGTCGCAGGGTGTAGTCGCGGCCGTCGCAACTGGCGATCAGGGTGTTCACGGTCATCCCGGCCTGCCCGAGAGTGAAGATGCGGCCGTCGCCGGTGGTGGCCCGGGCCCGGAACTGCATGGGCCCGGCCGTGGACTCCACCAGCAACCGCTCCCTGCCGAGAATGATCACGTCGGAGCGGACGACGGCGATGACGTCACCGCGGGCGTCGAGGAGCTCATTGCCCTGCCAGAGCCACCGGCTGCGGGGCTGTTCGCTGAAGAAACCCGCCTTGTCCGCCATGGTTGCCCTAGAAGATGAACGCGAGGATCGCGACGACGGTGGCCAGCGCCAGGATCAGGATCAGCGTCTTCGACGACGAACCGAGCCGGGCCTCCAGCAGCAGCCGCGCGAACCAGCTCAGCGCCGCGGTCTCCGCCACGGTCAGCTCCGTGGCCCCGGGCTCACGGTCGAATTCGAGGATCGCGCGGCGGACCCCCTGGTTGGCGCCGGAGAACTGGGCGACCTTGACGGAGTTCCCGTCGTCGACGACCCAGTCGTTGCGCTTCTCGTTGAGGAGGGTGAAACGACGGTCACCGAGCCGGACGTCGATCTCCTTGCCGCGGGTGAAATCCCCGCTGGCCCGGTAGACCGTGCCGTCCGGCAGGGTGGCCGTGGCGCCCCGGTCCGGGTGGAACTCGGTGCGCCATGCCACACCGTCGACGATCGCGGAGGACGCGATCTCCTCGTCGACGACGAAGCGGCCGATCTCCTCGGGGCCGTCCTCGACGAACAGGGGCATCTCGGTGCGTCCGTCGACCGTGGTGCGACGGCCCCAGCTGGTGTAATCCATCAGTCCCGGTATCCCCTAGCAGCCGATCAGGCGCTGGGCGAGGTAGCCCTGCAGCTCGTTGAGCGGCACGCGCTCCTGCTCCATGGAGTCGCGCTCACGCACGGTGACGGCGTTGTCCTCGAGGGTGTCGAAGTCCACGGTCACGCAGAACGGGGTGCCGATCTCGTCCTGGCGGCGGTAGCGGCGGCCGATCGCGCCGGAGGTGTCGTAGTCGACGTTCCAGAAGTCGCGCAGGCCGGCGGCGATCTTGCTGGCGGGCTCGGCCAGCTCCGGCTTCTTGGACAGCGGCAGCACGGCCACCTTCACCGGTGCGAGCCGGCGGTCCAGCTTGAGCACGACGCGCTTGTCCACCCCGCCCTTGGAGTTCGGCGCCTCATCCTCGTGGTAGGCGTCGACGAGGAAGGCCATCACGGCACGGCCCAGGCCGGCGGCCGGCTCGATGACGTAGGGAATCCACCGCTCGTTGGTCTCCTGATCGAAGTAGGACAGGTCCTCGCCCGAGCCCTCGGAGTGCACGCGCAGGTCGTAGTCGGTCCGGTTGGCGATGCCCTCCAGCTCACCCCACTTGGTGCCCTGGAAGTTGTAGGCGTACTCCACGTCGACGGTGCGCTTGGAGTAGTGGGACAGCTTCTCCTGCGGGTGCTCGTAGAGGCGGAGGTTCTCCTCG
>CAYSIP010000093.1:0-9412 GCA_964431055.1 uncultured Corynebacterium sp.
CCATTTCTTCCGGTAGGCGAGGCTACCGAGGTTGTAGAGGAATTTAGCCATGCGGAATGTGCCTGTCGGTGTCGGGGTCGGGGAGTGACGATGAACCATGGACCACGTCCGGAAAGAGGTGGTCAGAGAAATCGATCGACGATACGTGCATAGACTACGCAAGTTTTCCCCCGGCACACAAAAGATAGGCGTCGTCGAGGTGGCGGTGTGGAGCTGGGCCGGGGCGTCCGACAGCTTCCGCAGATCCCTTTACAGATTGTTCAACAATCCATATGATGATCTGCATCACACCATGCGAGTAGCCTCTATCGCGAAGGGCGACGAAAGTGAGCCAAAAGGCATCGGGGAAGGCGCAGGACCGGGAACTCGCTACCTCCAACACGCGTACCGCAATCCTCGGCGCCATGTTCCTCATGGCCACCAGCGCGATCGGCCCCGGATTCCTCACCCAGACCAGCGTGTTCACGGCCCGGATGGGGGCGGCCTTCGCGTTCGCCATCCTCGTCTCGATCCTGGTGGACATCGCCATCCAACTCAACGTGTGGCGGGTCCTGGGTGTGTCCGGCCTCCGGGCGCACGAGCTCGGCAACACCGTGCTGCCCTATCTGGGGTGGGTGATGGCCGCCTTCGTGTTCGTCGGCGGCCTGGTCTTCAACATCGGCAACATCGCCGGCACCGGCCTGGGTTTCAACGCCATGCTGGGGTTGGACCCGAAGATCGGCGGCGCCACCTCCGCGCTGATCGCCATCTTCATCTTCCTGTCCAGGCGCGCCGGCCTGGCGCTCGACCGGATCGTCGTCGCCCTCGGGGCGATCATGATCCTGCTGATGCTCTACGTGGCCATCGTGTCCGCCCCGCCGGTCGGTGAGGCATTGAAGAACACCGTCGCTCCGGAGCAGGTTGACTTCCTCGTCATCACCACCCTGATCGGCGGCACCGTCGGCGGTTACATCACCTTCGCCGGTGCTCACCGGATGATCGACAACGGCATCACCGGCCGGGAGAACCTCTCGCAGATCACCCGGGGGTCCGTTCTGGGCATCATCGTCACCGGCGTCATGCGTGTGCTGCTCTTCCTCGCGGTCCTGGGCGTGGTCGCCACGGGAGTGTCGCTCTCCCAGGACAACACCGCGGCCGACGCCTTCCGCCACGCCGCGGGTGAGGTGGGGCTCCGGGTGTTCGGCGTCGTCCTGTGGGCGGCGGGCCTGACCTCCGTGATCGGCGCTTCCTACACCTCGATCACCTTCGTGACCACGCAGGCGACCCCGCCCCGGACCCGGTCGATCATGACCGTGATCTTCATCGCCGTGTGCACGGTGGCCTACCTGTTTCTGGAGACCGCGCCGCAGACGCTGCTGATCTTCGCCGGCGCCTTCAACGGGCTGATCCTGCCCATCGGTTTCACCGTCGTCCTGTGGGTGGCCTGGCGCCGCCGGGATCTGCTCCACGGCTACCGCTACCCGGTCTGGCTGCTGATCATCGGAGTCCTGGTCTGGCTGCTCACCATCTACCTGGCCTGGAACTCCCTGTCCGGTATCGCGTCCCTCTGGAGCTGACCGGCATGAACGGATAAGACACGGCTGACCCCCGCCCAGGCCCGGGCGCTCTTCCGCTCGGGAGCGGTGACCCCCACCTCGGGTTTCTCCCGGGGTCATGCCCAGGCGAATCTCATCGCGCTGCCCGCCGAGTACGCCTTCGACTTCCTGCTGTTCGCGCAATGCAACCCGAAGCCATGCCCGGTTCTGGGGGTCCTCGAACCCCGGCCAGGTGTCGTCGGATCTCCTGGCCGACGGCGACATCCGCACCGACCTCCCCTCCTGCCGTCTCTACCGCGAGGGTGAGCTGGTCGACGAAGCCCCTGACGCCACGTCATGGTGGCGGGACGATCTGGTCTCGTTTCTCATCGGTTGCTCGTTCACCTTTGAGACGGCGCTGTCGGACAACGGCGTCGCCATCGCCCACCTCGACCAGAACCGCAACGTCCCCAGGTACCGGACCTCCATCGAGACCGTTCCCGCGGGCCGATTCTCAGGGCCGATGGTGGTCTCCATGCGGCCGGTTCCGGCCGACCGGACGGCGGACGCCGTGCGCATCACCTCCCGCTATCCGGCGGTCCACGGCGCGCCGGTCCACGTCGGGGATCCGGCGGCGATCGGCATCAGTGACCTCGCCGCCCCGGATTTCGGTGACGCGGTGGACATGCCCCCGGGAACCATCCCCGTGTTCTGGGCCTGCGGTGTGACACCCCAGGCGGCGGTCATGATCTCGCGACCGTCACTGGCCATCTGCCATTCCCCCGGTCACATGCTCGTCACTGACGCAAGAGATCTCCGGTATCAGGTTCCGCGACTGCGAAGAGCTTCTCGATCTCCTCGCTGGTCCGGGCGAGCGAGTCCCGGAGAAGCCGCGCCGCCTCCTCACGTTCCCCGGCTTTCAGCCGCTCCAGAATCCGCCGATTCACGGGAACGTAGGCGGCGTGGAAATCGGGTTGGTCGGCGAGCACCCGCAGGAAGGCCAGACGCATCTGAGCGAGCATCCGGCTCATCATCTCGTCGAGCATCCGGGAGCCTGCCCCGGCCACGATGCCACGGTGGAAACCCTGGTTGGCGGTGGCCACAGCGGAAAGGTCACCGGCGGCCAGCGCCTGCTCGGCCTCCACGACGGCGGCCTCCAGCTTGTCGGGGTCAAGGAAATCACCCCACTGGAGGGCGGACGGCTCCACGGCGATGCGGGCGCGGTAAAGGTCGCGGATGACGGCGGCGGTAGGGGAGGAGATGAACACTCCACGGAACGGGACCCTCGTCAGCACCCCATCCGAGATGAGCATGGCGAAGCTCTCCCGCAGCGTGTTGCGGGAGACGTCGAAACGCTCGGCCAACTCGGCCTCGATCAGTTTCTCGCCCGGCGTGAACTCTCCCGCTGAGATGGCTCGGCGGATGGCTCCGGCGGCAAATTGGGCACGCATGCGTTCACTCTAGGAGATCGTGGCCAGCACGGTCCCTTTCTCAATCTTCTCCCCGGCCTCCACGGACAGCCGGATCGTGCCGCTGGCGGGGGCGGAGACGATCGACTCCATCTTCATCGCCTCGACCGTCGCCACCGCCTGCCCCCCGGTGACGGTGTCCCCGTCACTGACCTTCCAGGCCACCAGTGAACCGGCGTAGGGCGAGGTGACCGACCCCTCGGAACCGGCAGGCTCAGCAGCAGAGCCCGTCGCCGCGGCCGGGCGGGTGGCGGGGGCGGTACCCAGGACGTCGGAGGGGATCCCCACCCGGTGCAGTCTTCCGTCGATCTCCACGACGATCATCCGACGCTCGGTGTAGGCGTCCTCAATGTCCTCCAGGTGCAGGACCTGCCCCGGGACGTACTCCTTGTCCACCCAGTCGGTGTAGACGTCGAGTCGATCTCCGCAGAAGGCGGGCTCGCGGACGATCTCCCGGTGGAAAGGCAGGACAGTGCGCACGCCGGAGATGGTGGTCTCGGCCAGTGCCCGCTCGGCCCGGCGCAAGGCGACGTCGCGACTGGGCCCCCACACGATGAGCTTCGCCAGCAGGGAGTCGTAATGGCCGGGCACGGTGGATCCCGAGCGAACGCCCGAGTCCACCCGGATGCCCGGGCCGGTGGGCGCCTCGAAGGTGGTCACGGTGCCCGGACTGGGTGCGAAACCGTGGGCCACGTCCTCCGCGTTGATGCGGAATTCGAAGGCGTGGCCCCGAGGAACTGGATCGCTCGTGATGGACAACGGCCCGCCGGCGGCGACGCGGAACTGCTCGGCGATGATGTCGACGCCGGTCACGGCTTCGGTGACGGGATGCTCCACCTGGACCCGGGTGTTGACCTCCAGGAAGGAGACGGCGCCGTCCTGGGAGACGATGAACTCCACTGTTCCGGCCCCGACGTATCCCGCCTTCCGGCAGATGCCCCGGGCGCCCTCGATGATGGCCTCGTTCTGTTCGTCGGTGAGGAACGGGGCGGGGGCCTCCTCCACCAGTTTCTGGAAACGGCGTTGCGTCGAGCAGTCGCGGGTGCCCAGCACGACCACGTTGCCGTGGGTGTCGGCGAGCACCTGGGCCTCCACGTGCCGGGGGCGGATCAGGAATTTCTCCACGTAGCATTCGGCACGACCGAAGGCCTCCTGCGCCTCGCGGCCGGCGGAGGCGAAGGCGTCCTCGATGTCCGCCACCTCATCCACGACCTTGAGTCCGCGTCCACCACCGCCGAAGGCGGCCTTGATGGCGATGGGCAGGCCGTGCTCCTCGGCGAAGTCCCGGGCCTGCTGCCAGTCATCGATTGGGTCGGGGGTCCCGGGCGCCAGCGGCGCACCCACCTCCGCGGCCAGGCGACGTGCCGCCACCTTGTCGCCGAGGGCGTCGATCGTCTCCGGTCGGGGGCCGATCCAGGCCAGACCGGCGTCGATGACGGCCCGGGCGAAGTCCGAGTTCTCGGACAGGAACCCATAGCCAGGGTGGACGCAGTCCGCGCCGGCGCGCGCGGCGACGTCCAACAGGGCCGGCACGTTCATGTAGGTCTCCGCGGACGTGTTCCCCTTCATCGCGTGGGCCTCGTCGGCGACGAGGGTGTGGAGCGCTCCCGCGTCCGCCTCCGAGTACACGGCGATCGAGCGGATCCCGAGGTCACGGGCCACGCGGGCGATCCGCACGGCGATCTCGCCGCGGTTGGCGATGAGGACTGCGTTCAGTGATGTCTTCTGGCTCATGGCTCTTCCTTGTCGGGGGCGTCCGCTGCGGCGAGGGGCGCGAGGGTGTCAGGGTCGACCGGCACGAAGGTGACGGTGGCGCCCGGTGGGAGTTGGGCCGCGATGTCGAGGTCCTCGGTGATGACCGTGGCCACGACCGGGTAACCACCGGTGACCGCGTGGTCGCGGAGAAACACCACCGGGGCGCCGTTCGGCGGAATCTGGACGGAACCGGCCACCATTCCCTCGCTGGCGAGCTCCCCGTCCCGGGAGCGGACGAGCGTGCCCCCCTCGAGGCGTAACCCGACCCGGTTCGACTGACCGCTGACCACCCACGTCGTTTCCGCGAGCGGCCCTGTTCCGTCGCCGAACCAGTCGTCCCGGGGGCCGGGCACGCAACGCAACACGCCGTGGGTGGTTCCACCGGAGGACGAGACGCGTACGGGGTTGATGAGCGGGGCCCGGACGTTTCCCCGCGGCAGGAACGCGCACTTCAGCAGCGCCCCGGATTGGACGGGGGCGGGACCGAGCCCGGAGAGCACGTCAGCGGAGGAGGACCCGAGGACCCTGTCCGTGACGATTCCCCCGCGGACGCTGACATAGGTGCGCATGCCGACGGGCGGAGCCCCGACGGTGAGCGCTGAACCGGCGGTCAGCAACGTCGGTGCCGCGAACGGTATCGTGCGCCCCTCGACGGTGACCGGTCCTTCGGCACCGGCGACGGCGACGACGGTGTCCGCCAGCGCGGTCAGGCGCAGGCCACCGACGTTCTCGAGGACGGGCGCTGCCGGCGCATTACCGACGGCCGCGTTGGCTGTCCGGGCCGCCGCCCGATCCGCGGCGCCCGATTCCGTGACCCCCAGGTTGCCGTGCCCGGGCCGTCCCAGGTCTTCGACGAGTGTCAGCAGGCCTGGATCGTCGACGCGCAGGACCGGCCGGGCGGGGGCAGCGGGCCGGGCGGTGGCCGTGGGGCCGCCCACTTCGACGTGCTCGTCGACGCGGCGGTACCGGACCCGGTCCCCGGGCGCGATGAGGGCGGGTGGCTCTGCGGCACTGTCCCACATGGGGGTGACCGTCGTCCCGATCAGCTGCCACCCGCCCGGAGACGTCCTCGGGTAGACGGCCGAGAACCCACCGGCCAGCCCGACGGCCCCGGCGGGCACTTCCGTGCGGGGCGAGTCGCGGCGGGGTACGTCGACAGACGACGCCTCATCCTCGGGTACGCAGTAGGTGAAGCCCGGGGCGAATCCGCCGAAGGCCCCCGCCCAGGTGGTTCCGGTGTGCCAGTCGACCAGCGCCCCGGGGCTCATGCCGAGGACGTCCGCCACCTCGGTGAGGTCGTCGCCGTCGTAGACCACGTCGACGGTGATCTCGCGGGGGGACCGGGCAGGGGCCGACGTGGGGGAGAAGGACCGCAGGGTGTGCGCGACGGCGCGGGCGGCCCGTGGTGAATCGGTGGTGACCAGGAGCGTGCGGGCGGCCGCGACAACGTCGATCTGACCGGGCAGGGGGGTGTCCGACAGTGACGCGTGCCAGGCCATCACGGTATCCAGGTCCGGCAGGTCCACGAGGACACAGCGGCTGCCGACCCGGTGGATGACCGGATCACTCACAGAAAACTCCGGATCCCGATGCCCTCGTAGGTGAGCCGCTCCACGATGCCGCGGGTGAGTTCGACCGATCCGGGGGAGTCCCCGTGCACGCAGACGGACTCCGCGTGGACCCGCAGCTCGGAGCCGTCGATGGCGGTCACTGAACCGGTGGTGGCTACCTGACGCACCCGGTCCGCCACGGCCGCGGGGTCGGTGATCACGGCGTGGGGTTCGCGCCGGGGCACGAGGGTGCCGTCGGGGTTGTAGTTGCGGTCGGCGAACGCCTCGGGGATGACCCGCAGGCCCGCGCGCTCCGCCAGCTCCACGGCGATCCCGCCGGGAAGCAGCATGACGGGCAGGTCACCGAAAGCGCGAATCCCGTCGACCACGGCCTGCGCCTGTTCCCGGTGGTGGACGATGGTGTTGTACAGCGCCCCGTGGGGCTTGACGTACCGGACCGAGGAGCCCCGGGCGCGGGCCAGCGCGTCCAGGGCCCCGATCTGGTAGAGAACCTCGTCGGCCAGTTCCGCGGGCGCGTAGTCAATGAACCGCCGACCGAAACCCGGCGCGTCCCGGTACCCGACATGGGCGCCCACGGTCACGTTCTTCTCGACGGCCGCGGCCACCGTCTTCGCGATGTCGTGCGGATCGCCGGCGTGGAAACCGCACGCGATATTCGCGCTCGAGACCAGCTGCACCATCGCGGCGTCATCGGCCACGGGGTTGCCGGCCGTGGTCTCACCGAGATCGGCGTTGAGATCGATGGTCACCATGTCAGCCCCTTTCCGGATTGTTGAACAATCTTCATCCTAGCGAGGGGGGATGTGTTAGTGAAGTGGCTCATACAGGTCGGCCGAAAGGGATGTGTGACACCCCGGGCGGTAGCGACCCGGAACGTCATCGCGGGAGTATCCGGGGGCCGATTCTTTCCGCAACGCCCAAGGCCGGGAAGGGGGCGTGGACGCTGATGACGAAGAAGTGCCCGACGGTCCGGGTCACCGGCCTTTTCTCTGCGGAAGCGGCGGAAATCACCGCTCAGTGGTTCACCGCGGGTTCACTGTGCGGGCTCTTCGACGATGAACCCCAGGTTGGTTCCCGACAGCTGGTAACCCCCGACAACCGGTCGCAGGTCCCGGTCGATCTCCTCGGCCACCTCGGCGGTGACGGGAACGATCCACCCGGTGTTCGGGTCGAAAGCTGGGGAGGCGTGCTCCTTGAGGGGCAGGAACACCACGGTTGTTTCACCGTGGCGCAGGGCGAAAGCGTGGCGGCCCCGGATGCGGGCACGCACCTCGTCGACGTCGCCGACGCCAATCGTGACCGCCACGATGCTCTCCGCGGTGTGCGCCGCCAGCATTTCCGGCTCCACCACGACGAGGTCCTCGGGGATCAGATCCACGGGCAGCGGCTTCCCGCCGCGGAAGCGTCCGAATAAACCCATGCCTGCGACGCTACCCGCCGTGCGTCGCGATAGCCCGCCGGTAGGCCGCCACCAACTCCTCGGTCGACGCCCGCCACGAATGGCGCTCCGCCTCGGCACGCGCGGCCTCACCCATCCGGGCCCGCAGCGGGGGATTAGCCAGCAGCTCGCCGACCACCTCCGCCCACTCGGCGTCGGGGGCGGCCGGATCCACGAGCCGACCGGTGGCGTGGTCGTCGATGACGAAGGGGATGCCGCCGGCCCGGGCGCCGACCACCGGCACCCCGGAGGCCATCGACTCCAGGGCCACCAGACCGAGCGTCTCAGTGGTGGAGGGGAAGACGAAGACGTCGCCCGAGGCGAAGGCCTCCGCCAGCTCCACCCCATCCAGATAACCGGTGAACACCGTCCACGCGGGGTCAAGCAGCGTGCGCAGTTCATCGAGCTGGGGACCCGCACCGACCATCGCCAACCGCGCGCCGGGCACCCGTCCGCGCAGTTCGACCATGACGCCGGCCAACCGGTCCAGATCCTTCTCCCGGCTCATCCGACCGACATAGACCACCAGCGGATCCTCCGAATGGCCGGCGGTGAGGCGTTCCCGCATGGTGGAGCTGCGCCGGCCGGGGCGGTACCCGCCGGTGTCGACGGCCTTGGGCCACAGGCTGACGTCGCGGATCCCGGCGGTCTGCGCCTGTTCCACCATGGGGCCGGAGGTGCACAGGTTCACCTCGGCCTGGTTGTGCAGCATCCGGATCCACTTCTCGGCCGGGCGGCGCACCCACCCGATGCCCAGGGACACCGTGTAATCGGGGACGTTGGTGTGGAAACTGGCGACCAGGGGAAGATCACGCCGCCGGGCGGAGAGCACCCCGTAGGCCGACAGCCACACCGGGTTCACGGCATGCACGACATCCGGCGCGAACTCCCGCATCCGGCGGGCGATGGCCGGTGTGGGCAGTCCGAACTTGATCTCCGGATACACCGGGCGAAACGACATCCCGCGTACCCGCACGACCTCGAAACCGGCGTAGGACGCCGGCGGATCCCCCGGCGCGAACAACAGGACTTCATGGCCGAGATCCGCCAGCTGCTCGAGGGTGCGGGCCACACGCGTGACCACCCCGTCGATTTTCGGCAGGAAGACCTCGGTGAACATGGCGATACGCATGAAAGGCGGTGGTTCCCGTCTGTCCGGCCGCGGCTCAGCGCTGGTGGACGACGGCCGCCGACTGCGCACCGGAGGCGACGCCGCCGTCGTCCACCGGCGCGCCGGCCCGCTGCTCGACGGTCCACAGGGACCGGGCCGGGATCTTCGACAGGTCCGCGCGGTCGGCGTAGCGGCGGGCGGTCTCCTCCACCTCCTGCAACAGCCCCTCCGACAGGGTGGTCGGCTCCAGACCGAGCTCGAGGAAGGCGTCGTTGACCACGTGGAGGTCATTCTCGGCGGACTCCTTGCGCGGGTTCGGGACCATCTCGACGGTCGCCCCGGAGATGTCCGCGATCAGCTGCGCCAGGTCGCGCACCCGGTGGGTTTCGGTCATCTGATTGAAGATCTTCACCCGCTCTCCGGTGGTTGGCGGATTGTCCAGCGCCAACTCGATGCAGCGGACCATGTCCCGCAGGTGGATGAAGGCCCGGGTCTGCCCACCGGTGCCGTGGACGGTCAGGGGATAACCCACCGCGGCCTGCATGAGGAAGCGG
>CAYSIP010000094.1:0-4260 GCA_964431055.1 uncultured Corynebacterium sp.
CTGGCCGTCCGGGATCCACCAGAGCCGGAACAGGCCCAGGACGTGGTCCACCCGGATGCCGCCGGAATGGCGCAGCACCGTGGACAGCAGGTCCCGCCAGGGCAGGTAACCGGCCTCCGCGAGCTTGCGCGGGTTCCACGGGGGCTGGGACCAGTCCTGGCCCTGCTGGTTGTACCCGTCCGGCGGGGCGCCCACGGAGGCGTCGGGGGCCAGCCACTTCGCCAGGTTCTCGGCGTCCGCCCCGCCGGGGTGCACGCCGACGGCCAGGTCGGCCATGATGCCGATCTTCATGCCGGCGTCGACGGCGCGTTGCTGGGCGGCGGCCAGCTGGCGGTCGCAGAGGAACTGCAGCCACATGTAGAACTCGGCCAGCTCGTCCTCCGGCGGGGTCACGGCGTGCGAGCGGTGGGCGTGGATGTGGTCGATCTCGCGGCGGGCGCACCAGGTGGCGAAGTCGACGAGGCCGCTGCCCTCCTGCTCCCGGTAGGCGCGGAAGGCCTCCGCGCGCTCCCTGGCCCCGGGCCCGGTGCCCCGCAGGGGGAACAGCTCGTGCAGGACCTGCAGCTTGCCGTCGTAGATCGGGTTGCGCTCCAGGTGGTCGGGGGTGCGGTTGAGCTCGCGCAGCTCCCCGGCCAGCTCCTCGACGTCCTCGCGCAGCGACTCATCCAGCAGCTCGTACTCGGGGATGTCCTCGATGCGCAGGTAGATGGGGTTGATGAAGCGGCGGGTGGTCGGCAGGTAGGGCGAGTCCTCCACCGGCGGGAAGGGCTCGGCCGCGTGCATGGGGTTGACCAGCAGGAAGTCGGCGTCGGCCTCCTTCGCCAGGGTCTCGGCGAGCAGGCCCATGTCGTGGAAGTCGCCCAGGCCCCAGGAGTTCTCGGAACGCACCGAGTAGATCTGGGCCATCACGCCGGCCACCGGGTCGGTGAGGTACCTGTCCGTGGTGGACAGGCGTTTGGGAGTGATGATCAGGACGCATTCGGCGCGCCGGTCATTGGACTCCAGCTGGATGGTGTGCCAGCCCTGGGGCAGGTCGGCGGGCAGGCGGAAGGTCGCCTCGCCCCAGGTGACGCCGTCGACCTCGACGGGGGTCTTCCAGTTCTCCTCCTGGGTGACCTCGCGGCGGGAGCCGTCCTCGAGGACGAGGTGGACCTCGGCGGGGTCCCCGTGGTGGACGTGCACGTCGAAGGTCGGCTGCGCGCCTTCCACGGCGACCACGCTCGGCGGCAGGGGCCGGGAGGCCTCGGCGTCGTGGAACGCGGCCAGCGCGGCGCTCACCTCGGCCTCGTCGGGGGTATCACCGAGCGGCACGTCGAGGGCGCGCAGAATCTTGAGCAGCGTGTCCTCCGTGACGGTGATCTCCTTGCCGTCACTGGCGACATAACTGGTGGCGACGCCGTGGGCGTCCGCGAGCTGTCTGAGCACATCCTGGTAAGTCACAAGTCCACATCCTGCCATCACCGGCGGGCTTTTGCTGCGGGAAATCCGGAACCCGCCGCCACGCCACCTCACGCATCCCCCGCGCGGGCGGTAGGTTATGAGGGAACAGTCATGTTTCGGGCCTGCATGGGCCCTTCTCGACGCCCTTCCGATCCCCGACTGAGAGGACCGTCTCCGTGCAGGAGTACACCACCCCGGCAGAATTCACCCTCCGCGACGACGACAACTGCCTGTCCGCCATGTTCGCGACCGCGAGGTCGCGCCCCCACGGGGTGCTGTTCACCCGGCCGGCGAACTACGAGTGGGTCAACGTCACCGCGGGTGAATTCCGCGACGAGGTCTACGAGGTGGCCAAGGGCCTGATCGCCATGGGGGTGGAACCCGGCGACCGGATCGCGCTGCTCTCGGCCACCCGCTACGAGTGGTCCCTGCTCGACTTCGCCATCTGGGCGGCCGGCGCGGCGAGCGTGCCGATCTACCCGTCGAGCTCGCTGAACCAGATCCAGTGGATCATCGAGGACTCCGGCGCGGTGCTGGCGATCACCGAATCGCGCGAGCACACCAGCCAGATGGAGCACCTGGTGCTGCAGCCCGACGGCACCCCCCAGCTGGTCGGTTCCCCGACGAAGCTGCGCCGGATCCTGGAGATCAACTCCTCGGCCGTGGAGACCCTGAAGTTCGAGGGCCGCTCCCTCGGCGACGAGGAGGTCGACCGGCGGGTCGCCGGCATCCGGCACGAGGACCTGGCCTCACTGGTCTACACCTCGGGCACCACCGGCAACCCCAAGGGCTGCATCCTCACCCACCGCAACTGGATCACCCAGATCCGCTCCCTGTTGAGCCATCCCGTCGGGGCGATCGTGGCGCCCGGCACCCGGGTGCTCACCTACCTGCCGATGGCGCACGTGCTCGCGCGCGCGGTCTCCCTGGCCGTGGCCATCGGCGGGGCCACCCAGTCGCACTGGGCGGACACCTCCACCCTGACGGTGGAATTCCAGCGCACCCGCCCGCACCTCATCCTGGGCGTGCCGCGCGTGTTCGAGAAGGTGCGTAACGGCGCGGCCAACAAGGCGGCCGACGCCGGCCCCGTCAAGGCGCGCATCTTCCACCTCGCGGAGAAGACCGCCGTCGAGTACTCCCACGCCATGGACACCGAGGAGGGGCCCTCGCGGGTGCTGGCCGCCAAGCACCGGCTCTACGACCGGTTGGTCTACTCCAAGCTGCGCGCGGCCGTCGGCGGGGCGGTCAAATACTGCATCACCGGTGGTTCCCCGATGCGCGCCGAACTGGCCCACTTCTTCCGCGGCGTGGGTCTGCCCGTCTACGAGGGGTACGGCCTGACCGAGACCTGCGCGGCGGCGGCGGTGGACTTCACCGACCAGAAGATCGGCACCGTGGGCCAGCCGCTGGGCGGGTTCTCCGTCAAGATCAACGACGCCGGGGAAATCTGCATCAAGGGCGAGGGGGTGTTCCAGGGTTACTGGAACAACCCGGAGGCCACCGCCGAGACGCTCGACGCCGAGGGGTGGTTCAACACCGGCGACCTGGGTGAGATCGGGGAGGACGGCCACATCACCATCACCGGCCGCAAGAAGGACCTCATCGTCACCGCGGGCGGCAAGAACGTCTCCCCGGCCCCGCTGGAGGAGGTGCTGTCCTCGCATCCGCTGATCTCCCAGGCGCTGGTGGTCGGCGACGGCAAACCGTTCATCGGCGCGCTGGTGACCCTGGACGAGGACGCCCTGCTGCGCTGGAAGCTCGACCACAACATCCCGGAGAACCGTTCGGTGAAGGAGCTGGCGCATGATCCGGCCCTGCGCGGGGAGATCCAGGACGCGGTCAACCTGGCGAACGCCCAGGTCTCCCAGGCGGAGGGCATCAAGAAGTTCCGGATCCTCGACCGTGACCTGACGGAGGAGGAGAACGAGCTGACCCCGACGATGAAGGTCAAGCGCAACGTCGTGTTCCGCCGTTACGCCGAGGACATCGAGGAGATCTACCAGCGGTAGGCCCGCTTCGGCGCGTCGGGCTGACCGGACGCGGAAACTACCCTAGAGTCAGCAGTCGTTGGCACAACCCTCAAGCTGGACTTCAGACTTGATCGGCCGTGGAAAGGAGCAGCCCAGCATGCAGAAAATCGCCGCAGAGCTGCGCCACCGCGAACTCACGCAGGAGATCTACAACATCGGTGACGAGGTGGCCCAGTACACCGAGCACCTCATCGAGGCGATCGCCGACTGGGACGCCGAACTCGCCCGCGAGTGCCTGGAGGAGTTCTCCGAGATCGTCGGGGACGCGCGCGTCGACGCCCGCCGCGCCATCGGCGAACTGCTGGGCCTGCGCCAGGCCCTGACCTCCGGCGTGCGCGCCGGCACCATCAGCGCCTCCGCCCGGCCCGACTCGCTGTTGCCGGAACCCGGGCTCCTCGACGCCCGCACCCTCGAATCGGCCCACCCCGTCTCCAGCTCGCCGATCGTGGTGCGCGAACTCGCCGAGGCGCTCAACGCCCGCACCGACGACGTGGGGGCGCAGTTGCGCGTCATCGTGGACTGGGTGCTGGAACAGACCGAGGCCGTCGCCCACCACCTCGACGCCGTCAGCCTGCCGCACGTGTACGCGCGCGTCGGCAGGCACGTCACCGCCAGCGTCGAGGGCTGGCTCCACACCGTGGCCGACGCCCACCCCGGCTACGCGCGCACCATGCGCGGGGCGAATCCGCCGGCCTTCCTCGCCGAGCGGGCGCGTATCGACGCCGTCGTGGCCCGGGTGGCCGCCAAGCGCGCCCGGGACCGCGGGGCGGCCAGCTAGCAGGGGTGGGGG
>CAYSIP010000094.1:4360-9391 GCA_964431055.1 uncultured Corynebacterium sp.
CCCGCGATCACCACTGATCGCGGGGTTCTGATCGCGGGGAACGCACTTCTGGACCGGGCACCCCGCCAGCTAGAGTGAGGGGCCTATGGTTACCCCCTTCGGCGTCTACGTGCACGTCCCCTTCTGCGCCACCCGCTGCGGCTACTGCGACTTCAACACCTACACCCCCGGTGAACTGGGTTCCTCCGCCTCCCCCGAGTCCTACCTCGACGCCCTCGAACGCGAGCTCGAGCTCGCCGTGGCGAAGGTGGGGGAGCGCCCGGCCGAGACCGTGTTCATCGGCGGCGGCACCCCCTCCCTGCTCGGGGTGTCCGGCCTGACGCGCGTCCTGAGCGCCGTGCGCAACACCTTCGGCCTGGCGCCCGACGCCGAGATCACCACCGAATCCAACCCCGAGTCCACCTCCCCCGAGTTCTTCGCGGGGCTGCTGGACGCGGGTTACACCCGCATCTCCCTGGGCATGCAGTCCGCCTCGGCCGGGGTGCTGCGCGTGCTCGACCGGAAGCACACCCCCGGCCGGCCCGTCGCGGCGGCACGCGAGGCCAAGGCGGCCGGTTTCGGGCACGTCAACCTGGACATGATCTACGGCACGCCCACCGAAACCGATGACGACGTGCGCAAGACCCTCGACGCCGTGCTCAGCGCCGGGGTGGATCACGTCTCCGCCTACTCCCTGATCGTGGAGGACGGCACCGCCATGGCCCGCAAGGTCCGCCGCGGTGAGTTGCCCGCCCCCGACGAGGACGTCTACGCCTCGAGGTTCGAGCTGATCGACCAGCGCCTGCGGGACGAGGGCTTCGACTGGTACGAGGTCTCCAACTGGGCCAAGCCCGGCGGCGAGTGCCGGCACAACCACATCTACTGGGTCAACGGCGACTGGTGGGGGGCCGGCCCCGGCGCCCACTCCCACCTCGGCGACGAGCGCTTCCACCACGTCAAACACCCCGCCCGCTACGCCGGCATGCTGGCCGACGGACAGCTGCCCATCGCCGACGTGGAGCACCTGACCGACGAGGACCACCACACCGAGCAGATCATGCTGGGCATGCGCCTGCGCGAGGGCGTGCCCCTGGTCTGGTTCCGGGAGGGGGCCCGGCCGGTGATCGACGGGTTCATCGGCCGTGGGCTGCTCGAGGTGGCCGGCGACCGGCTGCGGTTGACCGATCCCGGACGACTGCTGGCCGACGGCATGGTCACCGACATCCTGGTGGCCGAGGAAGGCTAGTCCCGGGCGCAGCATCCGCGTAGAGGCGGACCCCGGCCCCGGATCCGGCCCCCGTCCGCGCTTGACTCATCCGCCCGGCGCCCTCCCCACCGGCGCCGCGTCCCCTTGACAACCGGGGTTAAACTGGAGATCTAGCAATCGAAGGAGGGGAGTGCCAATATGGCCGGATCCACCGACAAGCGCCGGGGGGAGGTCCTGCGGGCGATCGTCGCCGACTACATCGCCTCCCAGGAACCCGTCGGCTCGAAGGCGCTGCTCGAGCGCCACAGACTCAACGTCTCATCCGCCACCATCCGCAACGACATGGCGGTCCTCGAATCCGAGGGGTACATCGCCCAGGAGCACGCCAGCTCCGGGCGGATCCCCACGGAGAAGGGCTACCGCCAGTTCGTCGACTCGATCCACGACGTCAAGCCGCTCTCGGCCGCCGAAAAGCGCGCCATCGTCGGCTTCCTCGAGGGCGGGGTCGACCTGGAGGACGTGCTGCGGCGCTCGGTGCAGCTGCTGGCCCAGCTCACCCGCCAGGCGGCCGTGGTGCAGCTGCCCACCCTGAAGGTCTCGCGCGTCAAACACTGCGAGGTGGTGCCGCTGAGCCCGATGCGCCTGCTGCTGGTGCTGATCACCGACACCGGCCGGGTGGACCAGCGCAACGTCGAACTCGAGGAGCCACTGGACCCCGAGCAGGTGCTCACCCTGCGCGACCTGCTCAACGACGCCCTGGTGGGCACCACGCTCACGGACGCCTCCGCCAAGCTCGCGGAGGTGCCCGACCACGCGCCCCCGGAGCTGCGCACCGCCGCGTTGTTCGCCGCCACCACCCTGATCGAGACACTGGTGGACCAGCCCTCGGACCGGCTGATCCTGGCGGGCACCTCGAACCTCACGCGCATCTCCCGGGATTTCCCCGTCGGGCTGCCGTTGCTGATCGAGGCGCTGGAGGAACAGGTGGTGGTGCTCAAGCTGCTGGCCAACGTGCCGGACCTGGGCAACGTGAGCGTGCTCATCGGCGAGGAGAACGAGAACGAGGAGCTGCATTCGGCCTCGGTGGTCACCACCGCCTATGGTTCCGAGGGGGCGGCGCTCGGCGGCCTGGGGGTGGTCGGCCCGACGTTCATGGACTACCCCGGAACCATCTCGAAGGTCTCGGCCGTTGCACGGTATGTCAGTCGGGTCCTGGCCGGGGAGTAGACTGGTGCGGTGCTGAGTGCGTCGTGTCTTCCCGCCCGCTCAGGTAATACCGAACTCTCAAGTGAACTCTGAATTAGGAAGTACTGTTTAATCGTGGCTCGTGACTATTACGGCATCCTCGGCGTGGACCGCTCCGCCTCCGACCAGGAGATCAAGAAGGCCTACCGCAAGCTGGCCCGCAAATATCACCCGGACGTGAATCCCTCCGAGGAGGCCGCCGAGAAGTTCCGGGAGGCCTCCGTGGCCCACGAGGTGCTCACCGACCCCGAGAAGCGCCGCATCGTGGACCTGGGCGGGGACCCGATGGAACAGGGCAACGGCGGAATGCCCGGCGGCGGCTTCGGCGGCGGTGGCCTGGGAGACATCTTCGAGGCCTTCTTCGGCGGCGGCGCCGGCGGGGGCGGTTCGCGTGGCCCGCGCTCGCGGGTCCAACCGGGCAACGACGCCCTGCTGCGCACCGCCATCACCCTCGAGGAGGCGTTCGCGGGCGCGAAGAAGACCGTCACCGTCGACACCGCCGTGGTCTGCGATCACTGCGCCGGCAGCGGCTCGGAGTCCAAGGGCAAACCCGTCACCTGTGACGGCTGCGGCGGCGCCGGCGAGGTGCGGTCGATGGAGCGTTCCTTCCTGGGCAACGTCATGGTCACCAAGGCCTGCCCCAAGTGCGACGGCTTCGGCGAGGTCATCACCGATCCCTGCAAGAAGTGCTTCGGCGACGGCCGCCTGCGCAAGCGCCGCGACCTGACCGTCAACATCCCGGCCGGCATCAACGACGGCATGCGCATCCGCATGGCCGGCCAGGGCGAGGTCGGCCACGGCGGCGGACCCGCCGGCGACCTCTACGTGGAGATCGCCACCCGCCCGCACAAGGTCTTCGTCCGCGACGGCGACCACCTGCACCTGACCGTGCGCGTGCCGATGATCGACGCCGCCCTGGGCACCACCTTCACCGTGAACAACCTCGCCGGCGAGAAGCTGAGCTTCGACGTCGCGCCGGGCACCCAGCCGGCGGGGGAGATCCGCCTGTCCGGGGCCGGCATGCCGCGCCTGCGGGCCGAGGGCAACGGCGACCTGATCGCGCACGTCGACGTCATCGTGCCCACCGAGCTCGACGACCGCAGCCGCGAGCTGCTGGAGAAGGTCCGCGACCACCGCCGCGAGGACGCCTCCGTCAACGAGGAGGGCGAGCACTCCGGTTTCTTCTCCCGCCTGCGCGACAAGTTCGGGCTCTAGTGAGCCTCCCGGTCTTCCTCCACGACGGCCCCTTCGAGGGGCGCGTCGAGCTGGCCGGCCCGGAGGCCCGCCACGCCGTCACCGTCAAGCGCGTCCAGCCCGGTGAGCGGCTGCTGCTGGTCGACGGCCGCGGCGCCTGGGCCGAGGTCGAGGTCACCGCGACCCCGGCGAAGGACCGGCTCACCGCGGACGTCGTCACGCAGGGCGTGGAGCCCGACCCCACCCCGCGGGTGACGGTCGTGCAGGCCCTGCCCAAGGCCGACCGCTCCGAACTGGCCGTCGACCTGGCCACCCAGGCCGGGGCCGACGCGATCATCCCGTGGCAGGCGGAGCGCTCCATCGCGAAGTGGACCGGAATGAAGGTGGACAAGGGGGTGGCCAAATGGGAGGCCGCGGCCCTGTCCGCCGCGAAGCAGTCCCGGCGCACGCGCGTGCCGCGGATCCACCCCCCGGTGGACACCACCGCGCTCGCCGAGCTGGTCCGCGACACCACCGCGCTGATCCTGCACGAGGATTCCGCCACCCCCCTGCGCGAGATCGATCTGGCGGGGGTCACCGACCTGTTGCTGATCGTCGGCCCCGAGGGTGGCATCGGTGACGGCGAGGTCGCGCAGCTCACCGCCGCGGGCGCGCGACCGGTGAAACTCGGTCCCCAGGTGCTGCGCACCGCGAGTGCCGCGATGGTGGCGTTGTCCGCCATCGGGGTGCTCACCCCCCGCTGGTAAAGTCCGACCCATCACATCCGAGCAGAAAGCAGGCGCTCATCTCCGTGGCAGCACAACCATCCCCCGAGGTCGTCACCAGGAAGGTCGAACTCGACACGGCCTACGCCAACGTCGTCCTCGGCAACAACGACGACAACCTCCGGGTGCTCGACAACCAGATCGACGCCGACATCTTCGCCCGCGGGCACGTCGTGCGCCTGACCGGGCCGGCCCACGAGGTCGCCCGGGGCGTGAAGGTGCTCGAGGAACTGGAGTCGATCGCCCGGCGCGGGCACGTCATCTCCCCGGACGCGGTCAAGCACGCGGTGTCGATCGTCACCATTGAGGCGCCGCAGTCCGTCAGTGAGGTGCTCGCCTCCGACATCATCGCCCGCCGTGGCAAGGCCATCCGGCCCAAGACGCTGGGGCAGAAGCGCTACGTGGACGCGATCGACGACCACACCATCGTCTTCGGCCTGGGCCCCGCGGGTTCGGGCAAGACCTACCTGGCGATGGCCAAGGCGGTGCAGGCGCTGCAGGCCAAGCAGGTCTCGCGCCTGATCCTCACCCGCCCGGCCGTCGAGGCGGGGGAGAAGCTGGGATTTCTGCCCGGCACGCTCAGCGACAAGATCGACCCCTACCTGCGCCCGCTCTACGACGCGCTGCACGACATGATCGACC
>CAYSIP010000095.1:0-9271 GCA_964431055.1 uncultured Corynebacterium sp.
ACGCGGGGCGGCCACCCCCTTTAGCAGTGGGAGGAACGGTGGACGGAGCCCGATAACGGGATTGTTGCCATTCCGTTACATGTCCGGTGCGGTGCAGGTGGCGCGCGGATTAACCCGCCCCGCGAGCTCGTATGCACGGCGTTTTCGTTTGGGTACCCTCCCGGGAGCCGTTAGCGTCAACAACCGGCCTGCCTCGGTGGCAGACCACTTATTCCACAACATTATGTGATCCAAGACGCTTCTCGTGTCTGCCTATGTCACACTTGCTGCCAACCCATTCGTGGCGTGGCGGCCAGCCGCGTCTGACCAAAAGGAGGAACCGGTGTCAGAGACAACCTGGTTCATCATCGCCATCGTCATCTACATGGCGGCGATGCTGGCCATCGGATACTGGAGCTACACCAAGACGGACAAATACGATGACTACGTGCTCGCCGACCGCGGCCTGCACCCGTTTGTCGCCGCCATGTCCGCGGGAGCCTCGGACATGTCGGGCTGGCTGCTCATGGGTCTGCCCGGTGCGCTGTTCGTCACCGGGCTTTCAGAACTGTGGATCGCGATCGGCCTCTTGATCGGCGCCTGGGCGAACTGGAAGTGGGTGGCCCCGCGCCTGCGTTCCTACTCCGAGATCGCCAACAACTCCATCACGCTGCCGAGCTTCTTCGAGAACCGGCTGCGCGACAAGTCCCGCGCGCTGCGCGTGGTCTCCGCGCTGATCATCATCCTGTTCTTCACCTTCTACGTCTCCTCCGGCATGGTCTCCGGCGGCCGCTACTTCGAGGCGACCTTCGGTGGTGAGTACCTCACCGGCATGCTCATCGTCGCGGCCGTGACCGTCGCCTACACCTTCGTCGGCGGCTTCCTGGCCGTGTCCTACACCGACGTGGTCCAGGGCCTGATCATGTTCGCCTCGCTGATCATCGTGCCCGTCATGGCGCTGATCGCCCTGGACAACCCGGCCGATATCTTCTCCTGGGCCGTCAACAACGACTACGGCCCGTGGATCGAGGAGGCCGGCACCGGCAACCCGACCTACTTCAACATGATCGCCGGCGTGTCCGCCGCCGCCATCATCGGCAACCTGGCCTGGGGTCTAGGCTACTTCGGCCAGCCGCACATCGTCGTCCGCTTCATGGCGCTGCGCACCCCCTCGGAGGCGAAGCAGGGTCGCTGGTACGGCATCGGCTGGATGCTGCTGTGCATCATCGGCGCCACCTTCGTCGCCATGATCGGCACCGTGTACTTCTCCCAGAACCCGGACATCCAGATCACCGACCAGGCCGCCTTCGAGACGATCTTCCTCGACATGGGCCGCCTCCTGTTCCACCCGTTGATCGCCGGCCTGGTGCTCACGGCGGTGCTGGCGGCCATCATGTCCACGATGTCCTCCCAGCTGCTGGTCGTGTCCTCCTCGCTGGTCGAGGATCTGTACAAGATCTTCCAGAAGAACCTGCCGAGCGAGCGGGTGCTGATCAACCTCTCCCGCGCCGCGGTCGTCGTGGTCGCGGTCATCGCGGGCGTCCTGGCCGTCAACCCCTCCGACACCATCCTGGGGCTGGTCGGCTTCGCGTGGGCCGGCTTCGGTTCCGCCTTCGGCCCGCTGATGCTGGCCGCCCTGTACTGGAAGCGCCTCAATGCCGCGGGCGCGCTGACCGGCATGATCACCGGCGCCGCGGTGTCCTTCGCCTGGGGCATGTCCCCGGCCTCGGACCTCATGTACGAGATCGTCCCGGGCTTCCTCGCCTCCGCCGTGGTCATGGTCGTGGTCTCCCTCGCCACCAGCAACCCGAACAAGGAGGTCGAGGTGGAGTTCGAGCAGGCGAGCAAGCTGGCGAGGTTCACCGAGAAGCACCAGGACATGGACGTCGAGACCGCCGCCGCGAAGGTCACGCAGGGCGAGGTCTAACCACCACCGGTTTCCTCCTGGAACCATCTGAGGCCTCACACCCGTCGAAGAGGGTGTGAGGCCTTTTCGTCTGTATCTGGTGGCACTCACCTGCGCCACCGTGCTGGTCGCCGGTGTTGAGCTGGCCCCGCACCGCGCCCCGCGCACCGAGGACGGGTTGCCGCGGTTGTCGGTTCTGCTCGCAGAGGTGGACATGGTCCCCCAGCGCACCCGCGTCCTGGGCTACGAACGCTCGGAATTCGGCGCCGGGTGGGCACCGGTACCGGCGCCGGCTGGGTCGCCGACTGAGCCGCCGACCACGGGCTGCACCGTCCGCGAACACATCCTGCTCACCCAGCTCGCCGACGCCGCCGTGTCCGGTGATGGCTGCCGCGTCACCGCCGGGCACGGCACGGACCCCTACACCGGGGAAGACATCAGGGCCGGCCCTGCCGCCGGGCCCGTGGAGATCGACCATCTCCTTCCGCTGTCCGCCGCCTGGGATCTCGGGGCGCACACCTGGGACAGCTCCACCCGGTTGGCGTTCGCGAACGATCCCGTCAACCTGGTGGTGACCTCACGGGAGGCCAACCGGGAGAAATCCGACCAACTGCCGGCCGCCTGGCTGCCACCGGACCGCGGGGCCCGGTGCTGGTACTCCCGGCGCCTCGCGCTGGTGGCAGCACACTACTCCCTGCCCCTGCCCCGGGAGGACGTGACCGTCATGCGGTCCTCCTGCCGGGTCGGTCAACTGCTGGGCGGCGATTAAGCTGAGGGACATGACCACTGTTCTGATCGTCGTGCACGTGCTCGCCGCGGTGCTGTTCATCGGCCCCGCGACCTACGCCACCTCCACCTTCCATGTCCACGCGAAGAAGGCACACGACGGTGACACGCAGGCCGGCGGCACCGCGGCGACCCTGCACCGGGTGACCACCCGCTACGGCGTGCTCGCGGTCCTGGTTCCGCTGCTGGGCGTGGCCATCATGTTCACCGACACCTCCCGCTACTGGACGCAGACCAACTTCCACGTCGCCATCGGCCTGGCCGTCGTCGCCTGGCTCCTGCTGCTGTTCGCGATCATCCCCGGCCAGCGCAGGATGATGGGCTCGCTCGGTCTGCTGGAGGCGGACGAACACGACCCGGAGGAGGACGTGGTCGCCGACTGGGACAAGGCCAAGAGCCGGTTGTCCATGTTCGGCGGCGTCTTCGCCCTGCTGTGGGTCCTCATGCTGGTCATGATGTACGTCTCGTTCTGATCTGTCAGTCCCCCGCGGGTCGGGGCACGGACCTGGGCGTGCCGCGCAGCAGATCCTCCAGCAACTCGGCGGACTCGAAGACCAGGTTCCACCGCACCTCGTCGGGCGCCGGCCCGACGGTCTCCCCGTCGAGGTAGTCGGCCACCCGGTTATCACTCCGGCTCCCCGACAGGCCCAGCCTCCGGGAAACCAGATAGGTGATCAGCCCCATCTCCAGGTCCTCGGGTCCCCGCGCACTGTTCTCGTTGGTGACCGCACTCCCCCGCCACATGCCGATCACCGTCAGCGCCAGGATCTGTGCCAGTTGGCCGACGATCACGGTCATCACGCGCGGTTCCCCCGGCACGGGGTTGATCAGCAGGCGGAAGTAGGAGTCGTCCCCTTCCATGCTGGGATGGACGGGCAGGCCGCGGTCGCGGGTGCCCTGACGGATCCACCCGATGGTCTCGTAGTCGAGCTCCTCGTCCCATTCGAGCACCGCCCCGAGGGTCCAGATATGACCCAGCAGCGTACGCTCATAGTCACTGAGCACGTCGGCGAACTCCGGGAACCGGGGCGCGTCGCGGTGCGGGGTGCGGTGTCGGAAGTGGTCCCTCTCAAGCCCGTCGACGATCGGCCACCGCCAGGGGGTCTGCGGTTGATCCCCCATCGTCGCCATCGAGAAGTTCATCGACTCCTCCCAACCCGGGGTGACGTCCCCGGAGAGGTAGCAGTCCACCCGCCCGCGCTGCGAACCGAGCATCTGCACCGGCCGGGCGCCGGGATTGGGCCTGCCGCCCCGGACCAGCCACTCGATCTCGGTGTAGAGGACCGGCCGCAGGAGCATGTCGCGCCGTTGCTCGTCGGAGACCACGTCGATGCCCCACCGCTCGGCGAGCTGCCGCGCCACCACGACCGCCTGGTCCACCGTGAAGCGGGGGTTCTCCGCCACGAACTCGAGGATCCAGCGCTCCAGGACCGCCCGTGAGAGAGGATCCGTCACATGACGGATGTGGTAATCGGTGGCCAGATAAATGCGCGTGGGCTTCACGGGGGTCCTCCTGCAGCAGGGACAGGTCAGCTGGCCCCAGTACACCGCACGCCCCGGACATCACCACGGAGTTGATCGAACAGTTGTGCGTTTCCCTGATTCCACGCCCCGTCCCGCTGTTAGACTGGCAGGGTCCGTCCGCCGCCCACTGCCGCTCAAGCGAGAGAAGTGATCCGATGGATTCCACCCTCCCCACCGCTGTCGACGTCCTGATCGTAGGGGGTGGGCCCGCGGGACTCTCGGCGGCCACCTGGCTGGGCCGCTACCAACGCTCGGTCCTCGTCGTCGACGCCGGGGAGCAGCGCAACCGCAGCGCGGACCTGGCGCACGGGTTGCTCGGCCGTGACCCGGTTCCGCCCGCCGACCTGCTTGCCGACGCCCGCGCCGGTCTGGCGCAGTACCCCACGGTCCGCCTCCACGAGGGCACCGTCGAGACGGTGGCCCGGAACGATGACGGTCATTTCCGCGCCGTCATCGACGGAACCCACGAGGTCGCGGCCGCCCGTCTCATATTGGCCACCGGCGTGCGCGACCGGTTGCCCGACGTCACCGGGATCGAGGAGCACTACGGCACCGACGTCCACCACTGCCCCGCCTGCGACGGTTATTCCGCGCGCGGCCGGGAGATCATCGCGCTGGGTTCCGGTCCCCATGTTCCGGCCTTCGCCTCCGAGCTGCTGGACTGGGCCGACACGGTCCGGATCATCACCGACACCACGGAGCCCAGCTTCACCGATGAGCAGCGTGCCACGCTGGACGGGCACGGCATCGAGGTCGTGGACGGGGTCGGTGAAGCCCTGGTCGGGGAACCAGGTCATCTACAGGGCCTCCAGCTCACCGACGGCCGCATGGTCGCCGGCAGCAAGGTCTTCTTCTCCTACGCGCACGAGTCCACCAATCACCTGGCCGCCGAGCTGGGATGTGAGCTGGACGACGAGGGCCAGGTGGTGGTCAACAGCTTTTATCTCAGCAGCGTCGACGGGGTGTACGCCGCCGGGGACATCGTCCCGGGCCTGCAGCTGGTGCCGATCGCCATCGGCCACGGCGCCGCCGCCGGCATCGCCTGCGCCACGTCCCTGCGCGGGCACGACACCGCCACGGACGCCCCCTCCCCCGCCCCACCCACCAGCAGGTTCACCACAGACTGAACCACTGGTGACCGACCCGGTCGTTGAAAAATACGCGTCAACCGGACATCATCCCCATGCTGGGTCAGATATCCGCTGGTCAAGGGGCCACACGATACGCCTCCCAACGAGAACACGTATTTTCTTCCGCTCCGGTGTTCCGAAGCCATTGCCCGCAAGGTGTTTCCCGCGGGGGTAGGTGATCGCGGGAAACATGACTCCCGCAAGGGGTGATCGCAGTCGACTCCTTGCGGGAAACACGACTCCCCGACACAAACCCACCCCAGGACAGCAGAAGGCCCGTCATCGGGAAGGAATCCTCCCCGATGACGGGCCTTGAAGCTTCAGCTGCGACTAGTCGCGGAAGCCGCCGCGGCTGCCACCACGGTCGTCACGGCCACCACGGAAACCACCACGGCTGCCGCCGCGATCATCGCGGCGCGGGGGGCGTCCCCCGCCGGCGTCGCGCTCGATGTTGATGAGCTCGCCGGAGATGCGGGTGTCGGACAGCTTGTCCAGCACGGAGCTCGGCATGTCCTTCGGCAGTTCGACCAGGGTGTGGTCGATGGCGATGGTGATGCGGCCGAAGTCCTTGGAGGACAGGCCACCCTCGTTGGCCAGGGCGCCGACAATGGCACCCGGGCGGACGTGCTGGCGCTTGCCCACTGCCAGGCGGTAGGTGACGAAGTCACCGTCCCGGTCGAAGCGGGCGCCACGGTCACCACGGTCGTTGCGGCGGTCACCACGGTCATTACGGTCGCCGCGGCGATCGTCACGCTCGAAACGGTCGCGACGCTTCTCCGGGGGCAGTTCCTTCATGAGGAAATCGTTGCCGGCCTGAGCCTGGGTGGCCAGGGCCGCGGCGATGTCCTCGAGCGGCACATCGTGCTCCTCGGAATACGCCTTGACCAGGGAGCGGAAGACGTCGATCTGCTTGCTCTCGAGAGACTCGGTGATCGAGTCGGCGAACTTGCCCTTGCGGGCTTCGTTGACGTCGTCGACGCTGGGCAGCTCCATCTCGTAGAGCTTGGCGTTGGTGGCCCGCTCGATGGAGTTGAGCATGCGACGCTCGCGCGGAGTGACGAACAGGATCGCCTCACCCGAGCGGCCCGCGCGGCCGGTGCGGCCGATGCGGTGGACGTAGGACTCCGTGTCATGCGGGATGTCGTAGTTGAGCACATGCGAGATGCGCTCAACGTCGAGACCACGGGCGGCCACGTCGGTGGCCACGAGAATGTCCAGCTTGCCGTTCTTGAGCTGCTCGACGGTGCGCTCACGCTGGTTCTGCGCGATGTCACCGTTGATGGCGGCCGAGGAGAATCCACGGGCGCGCAGCTTCTCGGCGAGTTCCTCGGTCTCGTGCTTGGTGCGCACGAAGACGATCATGGCCTCGAACTCGGTGACCTCGAGGATGCGGGTGATCGCGTCCAGCTTGTTGCGGTGGGCGACGTTGAGGTAACGCTGGGTGATGTTCGTGGCCGTGCGGGTCTCGGACTTGACCGAAACCTCACTCGGGTTGTTGAGGTACTGCTTGGAGATCTTGCGGATGCCGTTGGGCATGGTCGCGGAGAACAGGGCGACCTGCTTGTCATCCGGGGTGTCCTGGAGGATGCGCTCGACGTCCTCCTGGAAACCCATGTTGAGCATCTCGTCGGCCTCGTCGAGGACGAGGAAACGCAGCTTGGAGATGTCCAGCGAGCCCTTCTCCAGGTGGTCGATCACACGACCCGGGGTGCCCACGATGATCTGGGCGCCGCGGCGGAGACCGGACAGCTGGATGCCGTAAGCCTGGCCACCGTAGATCGGCAGCACCTGAATGCCGCCGAGGTGATCGGCGAAGGACTGGAAGGAGTCGGCGACCTGCAGGGCCAGCTCACGCGTCGGGGCGAGAACCAGGGCCTGCGGGGAACGCTCGCGGCTGTCGATACGCGCCAGGACGGGCAGCGCAAAGGCGGCCGTCTTGCCGGTACCGGTCTGTGCCAGGCCGACCACGTCGCGCCCCTCCATGAGGAGGGGGATGGTCTCAGCCTGAATGGGCGAGGGGGTCTCGTAGCCGACCTTCTTCACGGCGTCGAGAACGGCGTCGGGAAGTCCCAGGCGCGCGAAACCCTCATTCTCGGTTTCAGTATCAGTTTCGTTGTCCGGGTCGTTATCGGCCCCGGAGCCGGCAGCCTCAGAATTATCCGCGTCCCTGGTGTCCTGTTCCGCCTCCGCTGAGCCGACGATATCCTCGACGGTCAGCGGTGTGGTGGAGGCGGATGCAGCTTGCGCTGCGTCACCCTGCGAAGTTTCCTGAAATTCCGACAGATTAATGTCATCCGGCTCGTTCACGCCGCCGGTAGCGTCATTGGTATTGCTCATTGCAGTGGAATTATACGCTATTCGGAGAGGAATTACCATTCCCGCTCTATCGGCGGGCGCGTCCGGGGCTTTTCACCGATACCGGAAAAGCGCAGGACGCGGAGTATCGTGCTACCTGTCTTCCGTCCCAGGTCGCCGTCAGGCCCACCCGTTGGCCGCGGTCGACCCTCCCCGACTATCCCGAGGTTAGCTCCATGGTTGAGCCGTCAACAGGCACCAGACCCGCCCCGTCCACCACAGTGGTCAAGCGGCCGGGTCTCAAGGCCCGTCACATCCACTTCATCGCCCTGGGTTCGGCGATCGGCACGGGCCTGTTCTACGGTTCCGCCGGCGCGATCCAGGCCGCGGGGCCGTCGGTCCTGCTGGTTTACCTGCTCGGCGGCGCGGTGGTCTACTTCATGCTGCGCGCGCTCGGCGAGATGTCGGTGCACCACCCGGTGCGTGGTTCCTTCGCCGTCTACACCCGCGCGCACCTCGGTGGGTGGTCCGGTTATATCACCGGTTGGATGTTCGCCTTCGAGATGATGATCGTCTGTCTGGCCGACCTCACGGCGATCGCCATCTACATGAAGTTCTGGTTCCCGGATTCCCCGCAGTGGATCTGGGTTGCGGTGACGTTGCTGGTGGTCGGCGCCGCCAACCTGGCCAGCGTGCGCTGGTTCGGCGAGCTGGAGTTCATCTTCACCATCGTCAAGGTCACTGCCGTGGTCGGCATGATCATCGGCGGCGCCGCCATCCTCGCCTTCGGTCTGGGCACCGACCCGGAGATGAGCGGGATCAGCAACCTGTGGGAGAACGGCGGTTTCTTCCCCAACGGCGTGGAGGGCATGATCGCCGCCTTCATCCTCGTACTCTTCGCCTTCGGAGGCACGGAGATCATCGGCGTGGCCGGATCCGAGGCGGAGGAGCCCGACAAGGCCGTGCCCAAGGCCGTCAACACCGTGCCCGTGCGCATCCTGCTGTTCTACGTCGGCGCGATCTTCATCATCCTGGCGCTCAACCCGTGGCAGACCATCACCGGCGAGGAATCCCCCTTCGTCCAGATCTTCTCCACCCTGGGCGTGAACTGGGCCGCGGCACTCCTCAACGTCGTGGTCATCACCGCGGCGTTGTCGGCCATCAACGCCGACCTCTTCGGCGCCGGTCGCGTGCTCACCGGCCTGTCAAAGGAGAACCTCGCCCCCCAGATCATGGGCAAGGTCTCCAAGAACGGCGTACCGGTGATGACCACCGCCATCCTCATCGCGGTGCTGGTCGTCGGCGTGGTCCTCAACGCCGTCCTGCCCGAGGAGGTTTTCGTGATCGTCGCCGCCCTGGCAACATTCGCCACCGTCTACGTCTGGTTGATGATCCTGCTCGCCCACGTCGCGTCCCGGCGCAAGATGGATGCGGCGGAGGTCGCCGAGCTGAAGTTCCCCGTGCCGTTGTGGCCCTGGGGCCAGTACTTCGCCATCGCCTTCATCCTCTTCACCTTCGGCATCATGCTCTGGCTGGACCAGTACCACCTCGCCCTCGGCGTGGGCGTGGGCTTCCTCGCGTTGATGACCGTCCTCTACTTCGTCACCGGCCGGCCGAAGGCCATCGCCCCGGCGCCCGAGGTGGACAAGCT
>CAYSIP010000096.1:0-9247 GCA_964431055.1 uncultured Corynebacterium sp.
CGCCAGGTCGACGGGGAGAACTGCAGGCCACCGTGGTAGCCGTTGCCGGTGTTGATCTGCCAGTCACCGCCCGACTCGCACTGTGCGAGACGGTCCCAGTCGGAGTCCGGGGCGGCGGATGCGGCCGGCGCCATGACGGCGGCGGCGGTGCCCAGCGCCAGGGTGGTGGCGGCGAGCTTGGCGGTGGTGGAAACGGTCATGCGAGCGTGACGTGCCATGGGAAAATGTGTTCCTCTCCTGTTGACGCCTGCGAGGTGAGCTGTCGGGTTCGGGCGGAGGATCACTGTGCCCGGCCTCGGTGCGGAGGCTTCACCCCGAGGGGGACGAAAAATCATGTCCCCCGGTGCGGTCCGGTGACCGGTCCGCGGTGGGTTCCCCGCCCCTGTCTGCTGGAATTTTGTCTGTTACTGGCACCGGGAAGGATCCCGGCCAAGGTCTGTTCTGCACGTGTTCTCGCGGCCCGTCCGTCACCCCAGACAGGGTTCGGCGTTAGGTGCCGGAAGTGGATCCGCGTCGTGTCCGCGGCCAAGACTAACGGTTGGTAACGTTTGTGTCACGCTAATGAAACGAATCGAGACAATTTTCGGGTTCCCGGTCTGATTTGCCTGACGTCATCCCAGCTCATCGCGTTACACTGGAGGGGTGTGATTTGGCTCTCATGCGGTGGCGGGGCGCGGTCGGCTGGTCGGTGTCACGGTCTTTCGGCACCCCGTCGGCGGGTATAATCATCTCTTCACGCGTTCCCGCGGAATGGGACGTCGATGGTTGCGAACACAGGAAGTGGTGAGCATCGTGCCGATCGGCAAGGTGAAGTGGTACGACGCCGGCAAGGGATTCGGTTTCGTCTCCAATCCGGGGGACGAGGACGTCTTCGTCGGCAAGCAGGTCCTCCCCGAGGGGGTCGAGGAACTCGTCCCCGGCCAGCGCATCGAGTTCGACTTCGCCTCGGGGCGGCGGGGTCCGCAGGCGCTGCGGGTCAAGGTGCTGGACACGCCGCGTCGCCGCCCGGTCAACCGGCGCAAGCCCGAGGAGCTCAACAGCATGATCTCCGACATGCTGACCATCATGGAGAGCCAGATCCAGCCGGCTCTGGCGGCGGGGCGCTATCCGGAGCGCAGGTCCGGCCGCCAGATCGCGGAGATCCTGCGCGCGGTGGCCAAGGAGCTCGACTCCTAGCCCTCCAGCGCGCTCTCGGGGTCCTCGTGGGTGCTCAGGGACCAGACGGTGGCGTAGGGGGTCTCCTCGCCGGCGTCATCGGTGCCGACCATCACGGAAGTGATCTCCACGACCACGAGCCGGGGGCGTTCGGTGGAGTCGCCGACCGGGTCGACGGAGCCGGGGATCTCCAGCTCCTCCAGGTCGTGGGGGCCGTGGTACTGCTGGTCGTTGGCTGCCGGGTCGTCGTAGATCAGGAGCAGCTGCCAGTCATGGTTGTGGATCGGCTCGGGGATCTCCAGCCGCAGGCTCTCGTCCTCGCCGACCGGCAGGTTGGGGACCTCGCCCTCCGGGCATTCCAGGCCGGGTTCGCACACCAGGTAGGGGGAGACCTCAATGGAATCGCCGCCCACGGAGGCGGTGACGGCGACGTCCTGCGGCTCGGGGCCGGGCCGGTTGTTCCACCAGTTCTGGACCAGCACAGCCGCCACCACGATGATCACCACCGCGATGATCAACGAGAGGATCTGCAGCAGCGACTTCTTCTTTGCCTGTCTACGGGTGGCCATGACTCACCATCCTACTGAGCGGGCATCAGCTCAACCTCGTACAGGTCGGGCCACCGTTTCCCGCTCAGCAGGAAGCGGTCGGTGCCGGGCAGGTGCGCAATGCCGTTGAGCACGTGGTCCGGATCGGGCACGGCGTTGTTCGGCAGGCCGGAAGCGTCGATGACGGCGGTGACCTCACCGGTCGCGGCGTCGATACGCAGGATGTCGGTGCTGAGGAAGACGTTGGCGTAGACGTCGTCGCCGACGCACTCGAGTTCATTGAGCATGTCCACGGGCTGGCCGCCGCGGGTGACGGTGAACCTCTCCCGCTCCTCGAAGGTCTCCGGATCGAGTCGGCGCAACTGGTCCGTGCCATCGGACATGATCAGCTCGCCCTGCCGGGCGCACAGCCCCCAGCCCTCCCCGGGGTAGGTGACGCGGTCGATCTCGGCGAGGGTGTCGGCGTCGCGTTTGACGGCCGCCTGGGCCCGCCAGGTCAGCTGCCAGACGTGATCGTCCACGCGGGTGATCCCCTCGCCGAAGAACCGGGGATCGAGTTCCGCGGAGGCCAGCTCCTCCCCGTCGACGGTTGTGCGGTAGATGCGCGACTCCCCGGTCTGGCCGGTGCCGACCAACAGGCTTCCGTCGGAGTCGACCTCCAGGCCCTGCGTGAAGCTCGTGTCATCGAAGGGGTGGACGTCCACGATCTCGGCCGAGAGCTCCTCGATCTCCCTCGGCGCGGCCCCCGTCGGGGCGCAGGCGCTCAGCGCGAAAACGAGGAGCACGGGGGCGGTCAGCGACGTGATTCGGGAACCCATGACCGCTATCATGCCGCACATGGCCCATAATGAGGGGGATGTCATCCATGAACCGTCGTAGAAAGGCCTCCCCCGAGAACGCGCACCATGCCCGGAATCGGTCCGGGGGCCGCCACAACAACCCGCTGCTCGACGCCCGCGCCGTCGACGTCGCCCGCGCCGCGCTCGAGGAACTGGGCGAGGGCGCGGTCGGCGAGCACGTCGGGGTCCAGGCGCTGGGCCGCAACGTCGCCACCCACCGTTTCGCCGCCGACGTGCCGGGTTACAGCGGGTGGGAATGGAATGCGGTCCTCGCCTGCGCCTCCGGTTCGCGCCACGTCACCGTCAATGAGGTGGCGCTGGTGCCCGCACCCACCGGCGAAGCGCTGCAGGCGCCGGAGTGGGTCCCCTGGGTCGACCGTATCCTCCCGGGCGACCTGGGACCCGGCGACGTCATGCCCCCGGCGCCCGATGATGAGCGACTGACCGACGACCCCCGCGAGGCCGCCGTGGTCAAGGGGCGTGACACGAAGCGCCTGCTCTCCCGCCGCGGGTTGGACGATGCCCTGCAGCGCTGGCGGACCGGTGACTTCGGGCCCACCTCCGAGTTCGCGGAGAAGGCCACCCTGCACTGCTCGAGCTGTGCCTTCTACCTGCCGGTGGGGGAGCCGGCGGGCGCCAATTTCGGGGTGTGCGCCAATGAGTTCTCCGCCGACGGGCACGTCGTGCACGCCACCTACGGTTGTGGCGCCCATTCGGACACCCCCGCAGACACGATCCTCGACGAGGACACCCCGGACGCCTTCGACGACGAGCGGCCGATCTTCTAGCCGCTCAGACCTCTTCGGCCAGGTCCCACATTCGCTGGTTGATCTCCCGGTGCGTCGGGGCGTCCGCCCGCGGCCGGCCGGCGGTGTGCGGCGGGAGCACCGAGGCGTACTCCCGCCATCCGGTGACCAGGCGCACCCCCTGAATCGAGTTGAGGGCCCAGGTCTCCGTGGTGCGCAGCCGCGGGATCGTCAGTCCCTCCGGGTGCTCGATGACCTCGACGCCGGCCTCCGCCAGCAGCGCGAGCGTGGCGTCCATGGTGACCGAGTGCGTGGTGCGTGGGTGCGCGCTGATGTGGGCGGTACCCCCATCGAGGCACAGCAGGGCGGAGAAGGCGCCGGAGATCACGGCCCCCTGCTCGTCGAGCAGCAGCCCCTCCCCGGCGCCGCTGTTCCGCAGCCGCGACAGCAGCTGCGCCTGCCACCCCAGGTCCGGCCCCAGGTCGGTGGGCCGGCGACGTTCGTCCGGGATCCCCTCGGCGTCGATGACGATCTCCTCCTGGGGCAGGACCGCCCGGTGCATGTCGAGTGATGCGCTGGCGCCGGCCACCTGGATCAGCGGCCGGTAGATACCGGGGCCCACGGCGCGCAGTTCTTCCCGCAGCCCGCTGATGCGGACGGGGGAAAGCCCGGTGGCGTCGCGGAGCCGGTCCAGGTGCGCGGTGAGGTTGGCGACGCGGGCGTCGCGCATGAGGAAGGTCGAGGCGTGCATGTCTGTTCTCCCTTGTTGTACCCCTGAATCTACCGCCCGGCGGCGGTGTTTGTGGGCAATGGGCGGGCGGATGGTTCGGCGTGGTCCGCCAGGACCGAAAATGGTCTAAATTTTGAGGAAAAGCACGCGAGGTGAGACTCTAACGCTGTCAATAACTCAATCATCAGGATCGTGACAAGGGGAACTCACCATGACCACCGGTGTGAACCAATCCACGGCCAACGCCGGAGCGCTGGACCGTTTCTTCCATATCTCGGAGCGCGGGTCCACCGTGGGGACCGAGGTCCGGGCCGGCGTCGTGACGTTCTTCGCGATGGCCTACATCATCCTGCTCAACCCGCTGATCCTGGGCACCACCGCCGACGTCGAGGGCACCGTCCTCGGCCCGTCCCGGGTCGCGGCCGTCACCGCGCTCGCCGCCGGCGTGATGAGCATCGCCTTCGGCGTGATCGCCAAGTACCCCTTCGGCATCGCCGCCGGCCTGGGGCTCAACACCCTGGTCGCCGTCACTCTCGTCGGCGGTGAGGGGTTGACCTGGGCGGAGGCGATGGGCCTGGTCGTCATCGACGGCATCGTCATCGTCCTGCTGGCGGTCTCCGGCTTCCGCACCGCCGTCTTCCGCGCGATCCCGTCCCCCATGAAGGCGGCCATCGGCGTGGGCATCGGCATGTTCATCGCCATGATCGGCCTGGTCGACGCCGGCTTCGTCCGTCGCATCCCCGACGCCGCGAACACCACCGTCCCGGTGACCCTCGGCATCGACGGTTCGATCGCCTCCTGGCCGACGCTGACCTTCATCATCGGCCTGATCATCTGTGGCTTCCTCGTCATCCGCGGGGTCCGTGGCGGCCTGTTCCTCGGCATCGTCGCCACCACGGTCATCGCCATGATCATCGAGGCCGTCACCGGTACCGGCCCTTCCTTCGACGCGGACGGCAACGCCAACCCGGCCGGCTGGAGCATGGCGATCCCCACCCTGCCCGATTCCTTCGGCGGTCTGCCTGACCTGTCCCTGGTGGGGGCGGTGGACCTGTTCGGCGCCTTCACCCGCATCGGCGTCGTCGCCGCATCGCTGCTGGTGTTCACCCTGGTGCTGGCCAACTTCTTCGACGCCATGGGTACCATGACCGCGCTCGGCAAGCAGGGCAAGCTTTCTGATGAGCAGGGCAACCTGCCCGACATGAAGAAGGCCCTCGTGGTCGAGGGCTTCGGCGCCGTCGTCGGCGGCGCGGCCTCCGCGTCCTCCCAGACCGTGTACGCCGACTCCTCCGCCGGCGTGGCCGACGGCGCCCGCACCGGTCTAGCCAACGTGATCACCGGCGTACTGTTCCTGCTGGCCATGTTCCTGACCCCGCTGTACGAAGTCGTGCCCATCGAGGCCGCCGCCCCGGTGCTGGTCGTCGTCGGCGCCATGATGATGGCCCAGGTCGCCGACATCGACTGGTCCAGGTTCCACATCGCCCTGCCGGCCTTCCTGACGATCGTCGTCATGCCTTTCACCTACTCCATC
Organism: uncultured Corynebacterium sp.; assembly: GCA_964431055.1. Classification (GTDB taxonomy): domain Bacteria; phylum Actinomycetota; class Actinomycetes; order Mycobacteriales; family Mycobacteriaceae; genus Corynebacterium. Next base: position 5,550 of record CAYSIP010000096.1, read on the forward strand.
GCCAACGGCATCGGGGTCGGCTTCATCACCTTCTCGCTCATGGCCGTCGCCGCCGGGAAGGCGAAGGACGTCCACTGGATCATGTGGCTGATCTCCGCGCTGTTCGTCGTCTACTTCGGCATGGATCCCATCATGGAGGCCCTCGCCTGATGCCGCGCATCCGCATCGACGACGCCGGCGATCCGCGTCTCAACGACATCCGGGACCTCAACAGCTCTGACAACCGTCCCGACCTGCCGGGTGGTAAAGGACTGGTCATCGCCGAGGGGCCGCTCGTCGTGAGCCGCCTGCTCGAATCACGCTTCCCGGTGCGCTGCCTGGCCGGCCTGCCCGCCCGTCTCGACGCCTTCCTCGCCGAGCACGAGGTGCCGACCGGGCTGCCCGTGATCGAGCTCTCCCGGGAGACCCTGGCGGAGGTCGTGGGTTTCGACATGCACCGCGGCCTGCTCGCCGCCGCCGACCGGGCCCCTGAGCCTGCGTTGGAGGACGTGCTGTCCACCGCCCGCACCATCGTCGTGCTCGAGGGGGTCGGTGACCATGAGAACATCGGCTCGATGTTCCGCAACGCCGCCGGCATGGGCGCCGACGCCGTGCTGTTCGGCAACGGCTGTGCCGACCCTCTCTACCGACGGGCCGTGCGCGTGTCCATGGGGCACGTCCTGCGCACCCCCTTCGCCCACCTGGAGGGCACCTTCACCACCTGGCAGCGCTCCCTGGCGCAGCTGACGGAAAACGGTTTCCGGCTCGTGTCCCTGACCCCGGATCCGGACGCGGTGCACCTGGCCGACGCACTCGTCGATGAGCGGGGGAGGCCCTGGGAGAAGATCGCGCTGCTGGTCGGCGCCGAGGGGCCAGGCCTGACGGAGCATGCCATGCGCGCCACCCACGTGCGCGCCCGCATCCCCATGGCACCGGGCACCGATTCGCTGAACCTGGCCACCAGCGCCGCGATCGCCTTCTACGAACGGCAGCGCTCCCTGCGTTAACTAGGGCCGGTCCGAGTGACGCAGCTTCTCGTCCACGTAGTCACGTGCCGAGCGCAACCGCCGCACCAGGCCGCGGCCCACGCGCCGGGCGGTCTCCGCCGAGGAGTCCGCCAGCCGGCCCAGTTCCGCGCTGCGGGTGGAAGGGCTCTGCGTGGTGTGGTCCTCGTAATCGTCGTAATCACCGCGCCCGGCCCCCAGGCCCAGCTTCGCCGCGGCGGAACTGGCCAGCTCGCCGACATCGCGATGACGTAGGTGGGGTGGCTCCTCGCTCACCTTCGGCTCGGGTCGGCCGTCGACCGCGTAGGCGACGACGTTGATGTCCGGGCCGTCCGGGGAGATGTCGACCCCCAGCCAGGTGCGCTGTGCCTCCGCCACCAGATCGACGGGTTTGAAAGGCAACGAGATCCCGCCCACCGGTTCCGCCCGTTCCCCGGCCCAGTAGGGGCTCTCGAAGGGATGCGGTAGCCCGGTGTCCTCGAAGATCTCGTGTCGGATGGCGCAGAAGGAGCGTTTGAGCTCCCCGGCGTGCCAGTGGGCCAGACCGCCGTAACCGGTCTCTTCATCGACGGCGAACGCGTAGACGTCGATGGCGGGCACCGATCCCAGCAGGTGCGGATCCAGCTCGGAGAGCCGGTGCGTGGCCTCCATGACGGTCTGGATGACCGTCACCCCGGGAAAACCTGCGATGTAGAATTCGCCGGTCGAGGCCTGGGCGGAGCGGTTCAACGGAAACTGCCCGATCGGGGTGATCGGCCATGTGGGGTTGAGCTGGGCCAGGTATTTTCGGCCGAAGCCGCGGTCCGCCTTCGGCTCCGCCTCCAACACGCGGCCCGGTTCAGGGGTGGAGATGAACCACAGGGTGACGACGGAATCCACGGGTCACCCTCCTAGTTCCGGGGGCGCTTGGTGTTGGTGCGCACCCCCAGCAGAACATCCTCCCAGTGCGGGGTCACCGCCTTCCGGCGCCGCTTCGCCGGGGGCTTCCGCCCGGCCTGCTCATCGTCGTCACCGGCCGCCTCGGGCCCGTTGTCGTCATCATCGTCCGGAGCCTGCTGATCGCCCGTGACTTCCGGGGCCTCGGAAACCTCCTCCTCGACGGCGGGCTCTTCGTCATGGTCGTCGAAGTCGTCGGTGATGTCCTCCTCGTAGCGTGCGCCCCGTCCCACGGAGGTCAGGGTGCGCACCGGCTGGACGAAGTCCGGGTCGGTCAGGTCGGCTGCCACGGCGTTGCGCGGCTCTGCGGTGGACGACGAGGTCGAATGGTGGTGGTAGGTCCATTCCGCGGAGTTCTCGGACAGCCCGGCGGTCCACGACACCCGGACCACCCACTGACTGCCGGGCTCGCGGTAGGCGTCCCACTCGGCGTCGGCGAGGTTGTGGCCGCGGGCGGCGAAAGCCGTGGCGAGCATCTCCCACAGGGTCAGCTTCGCCGGCCCGTTGTCGCGGACGGGATGTGCCTGCTTGGCCAGGTGGGCGATGCGCTCGCGTTCGAGCAGCACCGGGTGGGCGAAGGCCTCCACCCGGGCCTCCATCACACCCATCTCCTCCGCGAGCTCCTCAATCGAGGCTCCCGCCCGGACCCGTTCCTGAATCTCCCGGGGACGCAGGGTCAGGGGGGCGGTCAACCGGGGATCGGGCCGTGGCAGACCGCGGTCCTGCAGCCTGGGGCTCTCCACCGGGGGCTCCGGTTCTTCCACGGGGGGTTCCGGGACGTCCTCGGGTTCTGCGGGTTCACCGGTCACCGGGGAGGCGCCGGTCAGTGCTTCGCGCAGGACATCGTCGACGGCGACGAAGAACTGCTCGCCGTCCTCGGTGCGCAGCACCAGGGAAGTCTCCGTCGATTCACTGCTGACGAGGAACAGCTCGCGCATGCGTTCTCCTTACGGGCCTGCGGGATGGTCAGCCCCAGCCTAACGCAGACATGCGCCGAACCGCGGGAGGTTCGGCGCATGTTCAGGCTGCGTGAGCAGGGCTGAGGGGTGGATCAGGCTTTGGCCGCGCCCGAGTCGAGCACGTGGTCGATCGCCTTGGTCAGGGTTTCGACGTCGGCCGTCTCGATGGCCGGGAACATGCCGACGCGCAGCTGGTTGCGGCCCAGCTTGCGGTAGGGCTCGACGTCCAGGATGCCGTTGCCTCGCAGGATCTCGGCGAGCTTGGCGGCGTCGACGGAGTCATCGAAGTCGATGGTGCCGACCACCAGGGAACGTTTGGCGGCGTCGGTGACGTACGGGGTCGCCTCCGGGCGGGACTCCGCCCAGTCGTACAGGGCGCCCGACGACGCGGTGGTGCGGGCGACCATCCCGTCCAGGCCACCGTTAGCGTTCATCCACTTGACCTGGTTGTCCAGCATCAGCAGGGTGGCCACGGCCGGGGTGTTGTAGGTCTGGTTCTTGCGCGAGTTGTCGACGGCCGTCTGCAGATCCAGGAAGGCCGGGATGAAACGACCGGATTCCTTGATCTTGGCGATGCGCTCGATGGCGGCCGGGGACATGGCGGCCAGCCAGACGCCACCGTCGGAGGCGAAGCACTTCTGCGGGGAGAAGTAGTAGACGTCGGTCTCGGCGATGTCGACAGGCAGGCCGCCGGCGCCGGAGGTCGCGTCGATGACGACCAGGGAGCCTTCGGAACCCTCGGGGCGAACGACGGGCACCATGGCGCCGGTGGAGGTCTCGTTGTGGGCCCAGCCGATGACGTCTGCGCCCTCGATGGCCT
>CAYSIP010000097.1:0-9201 GCA_964431055.1 uncultured Corynebacterium sp.
TTCGACATCCTGCTGCAGGTCCTCGACGACGGCCGGCTGACCGACGGCCAGGGCCGCACCGTGGACTTCCGGAACACGGTGATCATCCTGACCTCGAACCTGGGTTCCGGCGGCACCCGGGACCAGATCATGGAGGCCGTCAAGCGGGCCTTCAAGCCGGAGTTCATCAACCGGCTCGACGACGTCGTGGTCTTCGACCCATTGTCCCAGGAGCAGCTGACCAGCATCGTCGACATCCAGGTCGATCAGCTGGCCCGGCGACTGGCCGGGCGTCGGCTCATGCTGCAGGTTTCCGATGCGGCGAAGTTGTGGCTCGCCGAGCGTGGTTATGACCCCGCCTACGGCGCCCGCCCGCTGCGACGCCTGATCCAGCAGTCCATCGGTGACCGCCTGGCCAGGCAACTGCTGGCCGGGGAGATCCGTGACGGGGACACCGTCCACGTCGACGTCGCCGACGGCGGTCAGCGCCTGGACGTCACCGGCCGGAAGTAGCTTCGACCGGTCCCACGCCCGCCGCGCCCCTGACCGGGGGGGGCGGCGGGCGCCACTCTGTCCGGGGTCGGGGAACGGGCACCGCGGAGGGGGCTCTCTCGGTTGGGTGATCACGGGGTTCAGCCTCGTGTGGCCGGTGGACCCCCCCACCACCTGTCCGCTGCGGGGCCTGGCTGAGGCGTTAACCTGGGCCCATGAGCAAACCCTCGTCCCAGCGGGATCCCATGGTCGACTGGGTGTGGACCATGCCCAATTTCGGTGAGTCGTGGTGCAAATGCGCGCCCGATCCATTGACCGGATTGCCACCGCATTCCGTGAACCGGCCACTGGTCACCCGTCACATGGTGAGTGTGCTCGGTTCAATCCCGGAGCGGGTGAGCAACCAGGAGATCAGCCTCGTGGTCATGGACCTGTGGCAGTTCCCGGCCATGACCCCGCCGATCGCCGAGGCGCTGATGCGTTCGGTGAAGGCGGTCAACGGGCTCATGGACCGGGACTACCCGGTGAACACGGCCATGGCGGTGATCAAGCACTTTTCCCACACCTGGAACGGCGAATCCACGCCCGGAGTCTGAGTCCGGGATCGCCGTACCATGTGGGCATGACCGACACCTCCTCTTCCACCGTCGTCGCGTTGATCCTGGCGGGTGGCCGCGGCGGCAGACTGTCCCCGCTGACCGACTCCCGCCCGAAGCCCGCCGTCCCGCTGGCCGGGTCCTACCGGCTCATCGACGTCACCCTGTCGAATCTGGCCCACTCCGGTCTGCGGGACGTGTGGATCGTCGAGCAGTATCTTCCCGGCCTGCTCAACCGGCACCTGGCGGGCGGGCGGCCGTGGGACATGGACGGCACCCGTCACGGCCTGCGGCTCATGCCTCCCGCCCAGCGTGACGGCGATGAACCGGACGGGTTCTCCGAGGGTAACGGGCATGCCCTCTACCAGCAGCTGGACGCGTTGACTGAGTTCGGCGCCGACACCGTCGTAGTGCTCAGCGCGGACCACCTCTACCAGCTGGACCTGCGCCCGGTGCTCGACCAGCACCGCGAGCGTGGCAGCGAACTGACGATCGTCACCACCGAGGTCGCAGAGGATCCCTCCCGCTACGGGGTGGTGGACTCCGACAGGCAGGGGACCGTCATCTCCTATGACTACAAGCCCGAGAACCCGTCCGGCAACGTCGTCGCCACCGAGGTCTTCGTCTATCAGGTGGACGCCCTCAGGCGGGCGATCACGCAGCTGCTCGATGACCACCCGGATCCGGACGGTTCCGAGTTGGGCGATTACGGAGAGACCATCGTCCCCCACCTGGTCAAGCACGGTCGCACCCACGAATACCGGATGGACGGTTACTGGCGTGACCTGGGCACCATTGACGCCTATTTTCAGGCGCACATGGAACTCATCGACGGCACCGGCATCCAGCTCGACCGCCCCGATTGGCCGCTGCTGACCAACCTGACGGTCAGCTCCCCGGCGCATGTCGATGCCGGGGCGACCGTCACCGCCAGCATGGTGTGTCCCGGCGCCCGCATCACCGGCGAGGTGGAGCACAGCCTCATCGGCCCGGGCGTCACGGTGGAGCGGGGAGCGAGCGTGTCCCGGTCGGTGCTTCTCGGTGACACCGTCGTACCGGCGGGCGCGCACCTGGAATCGGTGATCGCGGACCACGGGGCGACCATCCCCGTCGGACGCACCGGTGAAACGAAACCCGGTCCCGGCAACATCACCGTCATCGTGGATGAATCCTCCACCGATCAGGGCGATGCGCTGACCCCGTAAGCTGTCAGGGACATGATCACTCTCATCGCCCCGGTCGCCGCACGCGGCGTCGATTCCGAGGAGATCGCCGCCGACCCCCTCGGCGGCGGCCACTTCATCATCCGCTCCGTACCGGTGGTCGCCGAGGGAATCGCGCTCGGCGACATCGTCGCCTGCGTCACCGTCGACGGCCGACCCCACATTGACCGGGTGACCGTCCCCGGCGGCAACACCACCCTGCGCGTGCTTGTCGACGCCCCCTTCGCGGCGTCGGTGCGCACCCACCTGGTGGCACTGGAGTGCCCCGTGGTCGAATCCCTGCCGGGCCTGTTCGCCATCAGTGTCGCTCCCGATGCGCCGGGGGAGGGGTTGCGCGAATGGCTCGCGGGACTGGCGGAGCAGGGGGTCGCGCAGCTGGCCGGGGGCAGGTGAACCGGTAGCCGGCTCAGGCAGCCAGGTGGTATTCGGCCGTCGGGGTTGGGGCCTGGGTCGGGGCGTGCAGCGCCACCCACAGATCCTCCAGGATCTGGGCGCGGATGCGGGCGGACTCATCCACGGCCAACCGGAACTCGCGGCTGCGCCGCAACCCGCGGGCCAGACGGTCCGCGATCTCGTTGAGCAGGTGCCCGTTGTGCCCGCGCACCCACCGGGCGCTGATGACGCCGTCGCACAGCAACCGGTCGGCGGCAGCGTCCCCGGTGCCCCCGGTCCGCAGGCGGCGCAACGCCGGGCGGGAGTCGCTGAGCACCACCAACCGGCGTCCCGGATGGGCGGACACATTCTGGCGGATCGCCGTCACCAGGGCGTGGTACTCGCCGTCGGCGATGCACCGGGCCCGGGACGGGGCGGGAAAGCTGGCGGCCCGTCCCTCCTCCGACACCCACGCGCAGGTCATCGTCCCCGTGAACCGTGAGCGGGAGGCGTCGGAGGCGATGACCAGGGGCGCCCGGGCCGCGGCCAGCACCGGGGCGAGGAGCTCGGCGCTGTACCGCCACCCCGGTAGGTGGCAGGCCGCGAAATAGGAGCCTTCCGCCAATGCGGCAGCATGACATGCCGCCCGCAATGACTCGCATTCCCCGGTCAACGCCGCCTCGGCTGCCCGGCGCAGCCGGTGGTAGCGGTCCGGGGCGATGGGAGTTCGCGCGCGGCGCAGCTGGCGGCGACCCATCCCGAAGGCCACGGTGAACCGCACGTCCAGCTCCCCGATGACCAGGCCCAGGCCCGTGAGGGTGGTCTCCAGCTCCCGCAACATTTCGGACACCGGACGCAACAGCCCCTCGTGACTGCCCACCGACACCGGGCGGGGTCCGTGCACGATGGTCACCGGGCTGTGCAGCCGGTGGCTGATGCATCCCACCCACGTCTGCCCGCCCGCCTCCACGGCGACCGCCAGGGCGAGGAAGACCTGCCCGCCGAGTTGTTCGGCGTGGATGCCGTGGACGATGGCCAGCGGGATCGACGGGTGCGGACGGCGTCGGTGACGGGCGAGGCGGGCGAGGTCTGCGGGGGTGGCCATGGTTCAAAGCTAACCCCAGAAACGGACATCGGGAAGGGGGTCTCGAACGGATGGGCGGGCTCTGGTGGGGGAACGTGGGGATCCCACACTCACCCCGCCGACTTCTCCCGGCCGACGACCGGTCGAGCGGCGTCGGCGGATTCCGCTGCACCAGCCGCGCCGGCGATGTCCTGGCTCGTGGAGGCGTAATAGGCGGAAAGCCGTCGATAGGGCGGGGAGAGGAACGCCAGCAACACCACGACCAGCATGATCATTCCCGAGCCCAGGAACATCAGTGCCATGCCCCGGGTCGTGCCCTCACCCAGCAGCCAACCGAAGGCCGACTGTCCTGCGGGCGACGCCATCCACGGGATGACATAAACCTGGGCGAGGATGGCCACCACAAAGGTGGACATTGGGTTGGCCGCCATCTCCACCGCCATGGCCAGACCGAAGACCCGGCCCTGCTGCCGGAAGGGCACCACCCGCTGGAGAATCGTCTGCTCGGCCGCCTCAGCTGCCGGGGTGATCAGCATGAACACGAAGATGCCGCCGACGTACAGCCACCACCATTCGCGGATCCCGAAGACCATGCCGAGCACCGCCACGAGCGCGTTGATCAACAGGAGGGTCCGTACCGGATTGGCCCCCAGGCCGGTCCGCGAGACGATCGCGCCTCCGGCGATGAACCCGAGGCTGGTGGCCCCCAGCACCACGCCCCAGATCTGGGGGCTGAACAGCTCGAGTCCGTAGGCGTCCATCAACGCCGTGTACACCCCGCCGATGAGGTTGTTGAACGAGGTGAACAGGATCAACGCGAGCAGGCCCGGCACCGTCATGATCACCGCCAGAGACCCGCGGAGATCAAGGCCCTTGCTCACCACGGCGAGGTCGGGTGTGGGCGGTGCCGCGGCGGCACCGCCACCCGTTTCCACGTCGGGAGACTCAGCTGCGGTCATCGCCTGGGTTTCGGCCGCGGAGAGGATGCGCTGCTCCGGGATCTTCACCGGGATCAGATGGGCCAGCGCGACCACGGTCAGCCCGAGGGCCACCCACATGGTGGGACCCATGCCGATGATCCCGATGGACATGCCCGACAGCACCGCGGTCACCAGGAAAGCCACCCCCTGCACCGCTCCGACCAACCCGTTGGCCTTGTCCCGTTCGTGTTCGGGAACCAGGAGGGTGACCGTGGTGGACAACGCGATATTGCGCATGTTCTCGACCACGGCGCCGACGAGGACGAGCGAGGAGAAGACCCACAGGGCGGGGTCGTCGATCGCGACGCTCTCCGGGTCCATCCAACCGACCCACACGACTGCCGCCAGCGCGAAGAACACGAGGGTGACCACGGCCGCGAACACCATCACGTTCTTCTTGCGGTTGTGGTCGACCACCGAACCGAAGAAGATCGCCCCGCCGGCCATCAGCAGCATGTAACCGCCGTTGATGATGCCGGTCAGGGCCACGTTGCGGGTCTCCAGATACACCCAGAAGGCCAGTGCGAACCACAGATAACTGGTGGTCACGTTGGCGATGAGGGTGTTGAGCAGGACGTGGTGAAAGTTGCGCACGGTTTCACGTTCCCTCGGTTTCAGCCCGCCGGAACAGCGTTGAGAACCTAAAATTTACCCGCCCCGGGCAGTCCTGGGAATCGCCACCGGGGAGCACATGACAATTGTCATCAAAGAGTCATGACACTTCCGCCCTGCGGACCTGACATCCGGCCCTACCTCCGGAAACGGGCCGCAGGCAGAGTTGAATTCATGACACAGACACTCGTGGACGCCACCACCGTCATCAAGGCGGAGGGACTCAGCCGCAGTTACGGCACGGGCAAACAGACCTACACCGCCGTGAAGAACTCCACCTTCCAGGTGCGGCGTGGTGAGGTGTACGGGCTGCTGGGCACCAACGGCGCCGGCAAGACCTCCACCCTCGAACTCATCGAGGGCCTCGCCCAACCGAGCGCCGGCACCGTGGAAATCCTCGGCCTGGACCCGGTGCGCGACCGCGCCCGGCTGCGCCCCGAACTGGGCATCATGCTGCAGTCCGGTGGACTGCCCTCACAGCTCACCGTCGGCGAAACCATGAAGATGTGGCACGGAACCTGCTCCACCCCGCGTGACATCACCGAGGTGCTCGCCGACGTGGACCTGAACCACCGCGTGGACGTCAAGGTCGGGGCGCTGTCCGGCGGTGAGCAACGCCGTCTGGACCTGGCCTGCGCCCTGCTCGGGAACCCGACCATCCTCTTCCTCGACGAACCGACCACCGGCCTGGACCCCGAATCCCGCCGCAACGTGTGGGCACTGCTCAAGCAACTCAAGGCCCGCGGGGTGACCATGATGCTGACCACCCACTACCTTGAGGAAGCCGAGATGCTCGCGGACCGGATCGCCATCATGCACCGCGGGGAGATCGCGGTGGAGGGTGGCCTGAGCGAACTGGTCGCCCACGCGGGTTCCGAAATCAGCTTCGAACTCGGACCCAACCACCCGCCGCTGCCCAAGCTGCCCGGCGCGGATATCGCCCGGGACGGCCGTCGGGTCACCGTGACCACCGATCGGCTGCAGCGGGACACCCACCTGGTGCTGGACTGGGCGGCCGAGCAGGAACTGCAACTGCATGGTTTCACCGCCCGTCCCGCCAGCCTGGAGACTGTATTCCTGCGGATCGCCGGGGCCGAGGCACAGAACATCTGAGTACCGGGTCCCACACGACACAACTTCCCAAGGAGAACCCTCCCATGAGTACCACCACCGCCGACATCACCAATCACCCTCCGGAGACAACGCGGCTCTCCACCGCCCCGCAGCGTCTGGTTTCCCTGGCGCGGGCCGAATGGCTGCAGTTCGTCCGAAATAAGACCCTGCTGTTCATGGCCATCGTCTTTCCGATCGGTATCCCGCTGATCCTGTTCTTTATCGGGGAAGGCACCGCCATCCAGGCCGCCAACTCCTTCGACATGTTCATCTTCTACACGCTGCTGTTCGTGCAGTTCTACACAGTGCTCTCGATGGCGACCACGCGGCGCGATGAACGGGTGCTGAAACGGTTGCGCACCGGTGAAGCCCGTGATGCGGAGATCCTCGGTGCGATCTGTGCCCCCGGCGCGGTGTTGGCGGTCGTCTTCGCCATCGTGATTGTCCCGCTGCTGATGGTCCTGGGTGCGCCGGCCCCGGTCAACCTGATCCTGATCGCGGTCGCCCTGCTGCTCGGTCTGGTGGTGGCCAGTGCCCTGGCGCTGCTGACCAGTTCCTTCACGAAGAATGCTGAGGCGGCGCAGATCACCTCCCTGCCGGTGATGACCTTGGCACTGGTGGGGTTGGGCACCCTGCGCCCGATCTTCGGAGACACCGTCTTCGCAGAGATCATCGGCCTCACCCCCTTTGCCGCCGTCAGTGACCTGGTGGGGATGGGCTGGGCCGGTGGCACCTTCACCCAGCTGATGGAGGGGGCGGCACCGCTGGACTTCGGAGGCACCTTCGCTGAGGCGGGGCAGCCGTTGCTGATCCTGACGGTCTGGGCCGCGGTCTGCACCATCGCGGCCAAGCGCCTGATGCGCTGGGACTCGCACCGTTAGAAGCCCACACCGTTAATATCGAGGAACCATGACCAAGCACTCTCCCGCGGACTCCATCGCCGAGCGTGTCCGCGCCCTGACCTCTCCGCGGGAGACCTGGCGGAATATGAGCGGCGGTGCCAGGTACATCGCCTACGCCCGCATCTCGTTGCAGTTCATCACCGCCGGAGTGCTCCTGGTTCTGGGGCTGCCGCTGCTCAGCACCCCTATGGCGGAGGAACTGCCCGCGTGGGGCATGGTGCTGGTCGGCGTCATCGCCCTGGTATCCCTGGTTCTCACCCTGATCGTCTTTGAGCTCCACCCGGACCTGAATTCCCAGGGCAGAAGGGATGTCGTCCCTTTTTTCCGGGCGGGTCTGATCCTGAATCTGCTGGCCTGGCTGCTGAGTCTGGTCGTGGTGCTGCTCCCGGCGCCCGATGGCTACCGAGTCTTGGGAGCACTGGCCTCGGTGTGGCTGCTCTTCACCCTTGCGTTGGCCTACTTTCCCTGGCTTCGCCACCACTGGGTGGGCATCATCTGCCTGAGCCTGCTCACCGTGGTGGTGATCCATCAGGTCGTCGGCGCGGGGGCCGCGACCTTCCTCTGGGGAATCAGTGCGGTGGGATTGCTGGCCACGGTGCTGGTCACCGTCTGGACCATTGAGCTCTTCCGTGAGGTGGAGGCGGCGCGGCGCACTGAAGCCGCCCTCAGGGTCACCGAGGAACGCCTGCGCTTCGCCCAGGAGCTGCACGACACCCTGGGCCAGCACCTGGCGGTGATGTCCCTGAAAGCGGAGCTGGCCCTGGCCCTGGCGCGCCGCGGTGATGAACGACTGGAAGATGAACTACAACAATTGCAGCGCCTGGCCAAGACCTCCATGTCCGAGATGCGGGAGGTGGTGGCCGGTTACCGTTCGATCAACCTCGCCACCGAGGTGGCGGGGTCGAAGAGCCTGCTCGCGGATTCGGGCATCGCCCTCCACGTCGACGGCGACGCGCTGGACGTCGAGAAGCCCGACCGGGAATTGGCCGCATGGTTTGTCCGGGAGGCCACCACGAATGTGCTGAAACACTCGGACGCCACGGCTGTGCGACTGACGCTGAACGCCGGGCGGGTGAGCATGAGCAATGACGGGGTGCACCACGACATCCGTTCGCTCTCCGGACTCCGGGCTCTGCGCGGACGGGCAGAAGACGTCGGGGCGCGACTGATCGTCGAAAAAGACGGCGCCACCTTCACGGCCAGCCTGATTCTCGGAGGAGACCGATGATCCACCTCGCCATCACGGATGATGAAGCCCTGGTCGCCAGCTCCCTGGCCACTCTGCTCGGTCTGGAGGATGACCTGACGGTGCTCACCATCTGCAGCTCCGGGGAGGAATTGCTGACCTGGTGGCACAAACAGGTCACCACCGGCGGCCAACTGCCCGACGTCTGCGTGCTGGACCTGCAATTGGGCGGGATCGACGGGATCGACACCGCCGCCCGGCTGCGTGAATCACGTAAAGACCTGCCCGTGCTGATCGTGACCAGTCACGCCCGGCCCCGCCAGCTCAAACGCGCCCTGGCCGCCGGGATCCAGGGATTCCTGCCCAAGACCTCCACCGCCGATGAGTTCGCCACCGCCATCCGGATGGTGCACGCCGGCCGGCGTTACCTCGACCCCGAGCTGGCCGCCCTGACGATCTCCACCGGCGAGTCACCGTTGACCGAGCGGGAGGTTGAAGTGCTGGAGCTCGCGGGGCGGGGAGGATCCGTCGACGACATCGCCGCGACGATTCACCTGGCTCCCGGCACCACCCGCAATTACCTGTCCTCCGCGATGGGCAAGGTTGGAGCACAGAACCGTTTCGAGGCCTACACCCTGGCGCGGGAGCGCGGCTGGATCTAG
>CAYSIP010000098.1:0-9197 GCA_964431055.1 uncultured Corynebacterium sp.
CATGGTCGTCGGCGCCAATAACCGCGACGAGGACATGGACATCAACATCACCAAGGAGAAGAAGCTGACGAACATGCGTGCCGCCTCCGCGGACACGACCGTCACGCTGGCCAAGGCGCACAGCCTGTCCCTGGACGAGGCCATGGAGTTCTGTGGCCAGGATGAGTGTGTCGAGGTCACCCCAGATATCCTGCGTGTCCGCAAGCTGATCCTCAACGCCACCGAGCGTGGCCGCGCCCGCTCACGCGCCAAGCAGCTCAACAAGTAGGTCCCCGGTAGCCTGGCCCCCATGCCAGGTTCCCGTCTCAGCAGTCCCGTTGGCGTCGCGCTCATGTTCGCCACCAACGGGGCTGCTTTTTCGTCGATTCTGCCGTGGTACCCGACCTTCAAGGCGCAGTGGGGACTCTCCGACGCCGTCTTCGGCCTCATCGTCGCCTGCTTCGCCGCGGGGTCCCTGCTGTCCACCGTCCTACCCAGTCTCGCCGTCGCCCGCTTCGGACCCCGCCGCGTCGTCGTGGTCGGCACCGTCGCGCTCGCCGTGTTCGTCGCGGTCGTCGGCTGGTCGGTCTCCGGCCTCGTGCTCGCGGCGCTGTTGCTGGTGATCGGCGTCCTCGACGCGATCGTCGACGTCTCGCAGAACGTCGCCGCGGTGCAGGTACAGGACCGGCTGGGAGTGTCCATCATGTCCTCCATGCACGCCTTCTGGAGTGTGGGCGCCGTGCTCGGTGGGGCGACCGCCACCGCCGCGGCGGCCGGGGGCGTGGACGTCCGGGTTCACCTGCTCGTGGTCGCGGTCGCGGTGGCCGTGCTCGTCGTCCTCGCCGCCTGGTTGACCGGCCCGGTGGGCAACGGCACCGGACCGGCCCCGGTTGAACGGTCGAGGACTGACGTCCGGCGCGGGGCCGGCCTCGGGCGGGTCCTGCTGCTCGCCCTCCCGGTGGCGGTGGTGGCCACCTCCGGCACGGTGATCGAGGACGTGGCCAACAACTGGGCCGGCGTCGCCTCCGTGGAACTGGCGGGCACGGCCCTGGGCACCGCGGGAGTGGCCTTCACGGTTGTGCTCGCCGCGCAGACCGTCGGCCGGTTCACCGGTGACTGGTTCATCCAGCGATTCGGACGTGTGGCCACCGCCCGGGCCGGGGGAGTGCTCATCGCCGTCGGTGGCGTCGTGGTGGTCAGCGCCACAGCGGCTGCGCCGCTGTACATCGGTCTCGCCTTCGCCGGTTTCGGTTGCGCCACCCTGGTGCCCAGCGCCTTCGCCGCGGCGGCCCGGTTGCCCGGAATCAGCCAGGGCGCCGGGGTCACGGTCGTCAGCTGGTTGATGCGTGTCGGTTTCCTGGCCACCAGCCCCTTCATCGGGTTGTTGTCCTCGGTGGCGGATCTGCGGTGGGCGCTGGGTCTGCTCGTCATGGTGGGGCTGCTGGTGGTTGGCACGGCCCACGCCCTCCGGGAACCCCGCGGCCGGGCCGTCGAGCACGCCGATCCGCGTTGACCCGGTCCCCGGCGTGAGCAGGTCGACGCTTCCGACCGGGCGGGTGAGGCACCCGGTGCCCAGGACGGGCTGGTAGAACTGCACAGTGTGAGAATCGAAGGACGCCGCCCCCGCACCCGCCCCGCCACTGTGGGTCTGCTGAGCACGGCGTTGATGCTGGCCGCCGGTCTGGCCGCCTGCTCAGCGAGCCCCGGACCCCCGCCGGTGGAGGAGGCCACCCCCACCACGCAGACCTCCACGGAGACCCCGTCAACCACCACGAGCGCCACCCCGACGACCACGACGGGCCCTCCATCACGGGCGGAAGCCGTGATCAACGTCGGCGTCGATCCGCTGCGCAACGGGCTCAACCCGCACCTGGCCTCCGATGATTCGGCGTTCGTCCGCTCGCTGGCCTCACTGGTGCTGCCGAGCATGTTCCGCGGCGGCGAGATGGACACCGACGTGCTGGACTCCGCCGCCGAGGTGGATCCGCCGTCCCCGGAGATCGCCCAGACGGTCCGCTACGTCATCGCCCCGGAGGCCCAGTGGTCGGACGGCACCCCGCTGACGGGCGCCGATCTGCGCTACCTGTGGCAGGGGATGGTCACCACGCCGGGGGTGGTCGATCCGGTCGGTTACGAGGCGATCGCGGAGGTGCGGGTCTCCTCCGGCGGGCGTACCGTCGACGTCGACTTCGCCCGGCCGGTGGCCGAGTGGCGCGATCTGTTCAGCCACCTGCTGCCCGCCCATCTGCTGCAGCCGGACGCCTCGGACTTCACCACCGCCCTGCTCGATGGCATTCCGGCCTCCGCGGGCCGGTACATGGTCCATTCGGTGGACCGGCAGCGCGGCATCATGGCGCTGCACCGCAATGACCGGTTCTGGGGCGAGGATCCCGCGCAGACCGACCGGGTGACCTTCCGCGCGGTCCGCACCGTCATGCAGGGGACCGACCAGTTGCGCAGCGGCCAGATCGATTTCCTCGATGCGACTCCGGCCGAGACCTCCGTGGACGCCTATTCGCTGATGCCCGGAACCCAGGTGCGCACCATCGACCAGCCGCGTCAGCTGCAGTTGACCCTGTCGACGACCTCTCCGTTGCTCGCCGAGGTTGACGCCCGCGCTGAGCTGCATTCGTTGATCGACGTGCCTCTGGTCGCCCGGCTGGCCGCCGGTCGCAGCGATGAACTGCCCGTGCCCGAGCATCTTCCCCCGCGGGGTGAGGACGCCCCGGCCCCGGAGCTGCTGCGGTCGCTGACCGGGGACCGTCCCCTGCGCCTGGCCGCCGACCCGACGGACGACGCCGCCTCCGCCGCGGTGCGCGCGCTCGTTGACATGCTCGCCCAGCAGGGGGTGGCCGCCGAGGTCGTCTCCACCGACCTGGGGGAGATCACCGGTGAGCTGCTGCCCGCCGGAGAGGTCGACGCCGTCGTGGCCTGGGACCGCACCGACGGATCCGGTCTCGATCTGGCCAGCCGCTACCTGTGCCCGCCGACCCCACAGTCCCCGCGGGCGGGCAACCTCTCCGGCCACTGCGCCGGGGAGACCGACGAACTGATGCGTGGCATCGTCGCCGGAACGATCGACCCGACGACCGGCGCCGCGATCGTCGAGGAGCTCAACGCGGCCCAGCACCTGGTGATTCCGTTGCTGGGTGAGCGTCGGGTGCTCGTGCTGGGTGAGGGTATCGTGGGGCCCGACCCCGATCTGGACAACTGGGCCGCCGGCATTTCGACGGTCGCCACCTGGAGGACAAAGTGAACACCCCTGATCTCGTCGGTTACCGTGTCGTCGCCGTGCACGCCCACCCCGACGACGAGGCGATCACCACCGGCGGGGTGTTGGCGGATCTGGCCGGCCGGGGCGCGGACGTCACCGTGATCACCTGCACCCTCGGTGAGGAGGGTGAGGTCATCGGCGACACCTACGCCGCGCTGACCAACGACCACGCCGATCAGTTGGGCGGCTTCCGTATCGGTGAGCTGCGCGAGGCGCTGCGGCACCTGGGGGCTCGCGGCATCCACCTCGGTGGCGTGGGCCGGTGGCGCGATTCGGGCATGGCGGGCTCCCCGGCGCACGCCAACCCGAGGGCCTTCGTCAACTCCGGGGCCGAGGCCGTCGACGAGCTCGCGGACCTGTTCGGGCAGCTGCGGCCGCACCTGGTGATCACCTACGATCCCCACGGTGGCTACGGACACCCCGACCACATCCGGGCCCACGAGATCACTCACGCCGCCGCCGGGCAGATCGCCGGGGATCACCGCATTCCCCGTCTGTTGTGGACCGTCAGCCATCGCGCGGAGGTCGAGGCCGGACTGGCTGCGATCGAGCACATCCCCGACGGCTGGCGTCGTGCACAGACCGGGGAACTGCCGGCCGTCGACGAGGCCGTCCTCGCGATCGACCTGGACGACCGGGCCTTCGCCGCCAAGCGGGAGGCCATGCGCGCACACGCCACCCAGATCTGGTTCGCCGACGGTTCCGTCTCCGCCACCAATCCGGAGGCGGCGCGCGCGTCGGTCTCCGACCCCGACCTCGTGCCGGCGGTGTGGGCGCTGTCCAACCGGATCGCCCAGCCGCTGCTGCGCCGGGAGCACTTCCAGTTCGCGGCCGGCACACCCCTGCCACCGACCGCCACCGGCGTGCTCGACGGAATCGCGCGGGGGTAGGGGACATGGGGGAGAGTTCCCGGAGTTTTATTCGCGCCGACTTCACCCGCGGTGAGGCCATCGGCGGGTTGGTGTGGTTGTCGATCGGGGCGCTGATCTCGGTGCTGCTGGAGATCGTCTACCTCGGCACCTGGATCACCCTCCCCGATGGCGGGCGCCTCGCGTTCCCTTACACCATCGTCATCGCCTTCTTCTTCACCATGGTGCTGACCAGGACCGCCAAACTGTGGACTCCCGATCCGCGGGTGGCCGCCGTTCCGCTGTACGCGTGGCTGGCCGGCTACGTCGTGCTCACCTTCCTCGTCCCGGTGACCGGGGACCAGGTCGTCGCCGCCGGTATCCGCGCCGTGCTGCTGCTCGTGGCCGGGATAGCCGGAGGCGTGTGGCCCCTGGTCAACGGTAAGTGACATACTGGACACCTAGACCACGCTGTCCACCTGTGTTTTCAGCGAAACAGGAGTATTCGATATCTGATGACCTACGTAATCGCCCAACCCTGTGTTGACGTCCTCGACCGCTCGTGCGTCGAGGAGTGCCCCGTCGACTGCATCTACGAGGGCAAGCGCATGCTCTACATCCATCCGGACGAATGTGTCGATTGCGGCGCCTGCGAACCGGCCTGCCCGGTCGAGGCGATCTTCTATGAGGATGACACTCCGGACGAGTGGGCCGACTACTACGACGCCAACGTCGGCTTCTTCGACGACCTGGGTTCCCCGGGCGGCGCGGCCAAGGCCGGCCCCCAGGACTTCGACCACCCGTTCGTCGCGGCTCTGCCCCCGCAGAACCAGGAATAGCATGGCCCGCACCCCCCACGGGGCCACGCTGCCGGACTTCCCCTGGGACACGATCTCGGAGGCGAAGGCCAGGGCCGCGTCGCACCCGGACGGCATCGTGGACCTGTCCGTCGGCACACCTGTCGACCCGGTGGCCCCCAACATCCAGCTCGCCCTGTCGACCGCGGCCGCACAGCCCGGTTATCCGCAGACGGCGGGCACCCCGCAGCTCCGCGCCGCGATCGTGGGAGCCCTGGCGCGCCGCTACGGCATGACCGGGCTGACGGAGAAGTCCGTCCTGCCGGTGATCGGCACCAAGGAGGCCATCGCCTGGCTGCCCACCCTGCTGGGCATCCGCGGCGGCACGGTCGTCATCCCCGAGGTCGCCTACCCGACCTACGAGGTCGGCGCCCTGCTCGCCGGCTGCGAAGCGCTGCGCGCCGATTCGCTGTTGAAGATCGGCCCGGCCACCCCGGACCTGATGTTCATCAACTCCCCGTCGAACCCGACCGGCAAGGTGCTCGGCGTCGAACACCTGCGCAAGGTCGTCGGCTGGGCCCGCGACCGGGGCGTCATCCTCGCCTCCGACGAGTGCTACCTCGGCCTGGGCTGGGAGGACGACAAGGAGCCGATCTCCATCCTGGATCCGCGCGTCAGCGACGGTGACCACACCGGCCTGATCGCCATCCACTCGCTGTCCAAGTCCTCCAACCTGGCCAGCTACCGCGCCGGCTACCTCGCGGGCGACGCCGCGTTGATCTCCGAGCTGCTGGAGGTGCGCAAGCACGCCGGCCTCATGGTGCCCGGGCCCATCCAGGCGGCCATGGTCGCGGCGCTGGAGGACGATGAGCAGGAGGCAGGTCAGAAGCTGCGCTACGCCCTCCGGCGCGCAAAGCTGCTGACGGCCCTGATCCGCGCCGGTTTCACCGTCGACGACTCGGAGGCCGGCCTGTACCTGTGGGCCACCCGGGGCGAGGATTCGCGGGCGACCGTCGACTGGTTCGCCGAGCGCGGCATCCTGGTCGCCCCCGGTGAGTTCTATGGACCGCGCGGCACCCGCCACATCCGCATGTCGCTGACCGGCACCGACGAGCGTGTCGACGCCGCCGTGGACCGACTCTCGCGCTGACGTGGTCCGTCCGCCGCTACCCGCCCGCGACGGCATCTCCCCGCAGAAGGTGATGCTGTCCGGGCGGGTTCCCGCTTTCCCGGCCTATGTGGCGGGCAGCGCCGGGGATTCCCCGTTTGAGGTGGGGGAGGCCCTGGTGCCCGGTACCGTGCTGGACCGGCCCGTGCCGGCGTGGTTCCACCCCGACGTCCCGCCGGAACCGGAGATCCCGTTCACCTATGAGGTGCTCCACGTCGACGAGGACCTGATCGTCGTGGACAAGCCCCACTTCCTGCCGTCGACGACCAACGGCCGCATCATCCGCGAGACGGTGCAGACCCGGCTGCGGGTCGAGTTCGGTGAGGATGACATCGTCCCGCTGCACCGTCTCGACCGCCTGACCGCCGGGGTGCTGGTCTGCTCCCGCCGTCCGGAGACCCGCGGTGCGTACCAACGGTTGTTCCAGGAACGGCTGGTGGGCAAAACCTACCTCGCCCGCGTGCTCGGTGAGCCGACCGTGGGCGGCGCCCCAGAGGTCGTCCGCCTGGGCATGCGCAAGGAGAAGGGACGCCGTCAGACGCTTGTCGACGCGCACGGCACCCCCACCGAAACCGTCCTGCGGAAGGTGGGCGCGAGCGTCGTGGAACTGGAACCGCTGACGGGGCACACCCACCAGCTGCGGGTGCTGCTCAACCACCTGGGCACCCCGATCATGGGAGATGACACCTACCCCGTCGACCGCGGCCTGGCGCTACGGGATTTCACGACTCCGCTGCACCTGCTCGCCGTGGGCGTCGCATTCCGCGACCCGCTGACCGGTGGGCAGCGTGCATTTAGGACCAGGCGGGCACTTCCGGCTAAGGTTGACAGCTGATCATGGTCACAGTGAAAGAAGAATCCGTGAGTTCCGAACGCACCGGCGGCTCCCTCCGGCTCCGCAGGACGCTCCGCCAGTTCCTGATGTTCGGGATTGTCGGGGGTTCCGGCACCATCGTCAATCTCTTCGTCAGCTTCCTGTCGAAGAAGATCGCCGGGTGGACGGCCGGGGTCTCCGAGCACGACGTCTTTCTCAACCTGCTCGGGACCGAATACAACCTGCGCTGGTTCAACGTCTTCCTGGCCATCGCCTTCCTGGTGGCCAACGTGTGGAACTACCAGCTCAACCGCATGTGGACCTTCCGGAGCGTCAACCGGCGCAGCTGGTGGCGCGGATTCCTTCCCTTCCTGTGCACCGGCGTCGGCGCCTTCATCGTCAGCCAGATCGTGGCGACCCTCCTGATGAACCCCACCTCGCCCATCGGCCTGCCGACGGACATCTTCGACGATTCCACCGGCCTGCGCACCAAGTTCTACTGGGCCACGGCGATCTCCATTTTCGTGGCCATGCCCGTGAACTTCGTGATCAACAAGTTCTGGGTCTTCCGCGGCCCGAAGGTCATCGTCGTGGAGGAGCAGGAACCCGTCTCGCGTGAACAGGCGCGGCGATAGCGGGAAGCCGAGAGGGAGTGCGCAGCTGCGCACTCCCTCTTTTTCTCGCCCGCTCATGCCTCTGCTGGAGGGGGGACGCTCGTGCAGAACCGGTACGTGGGCGGGTAGTGCCGGGAATGATCTTTCTGGTGTCGATTGCAGCGCTGTAGGTGATCCGGCTAGCTGCACGGCCTTACGCCGGCAGTTCAACCAGGACCGACGCCCTCTCCGCCGCCTTTGTCGCACAGCCGGCCTCGGCAGCGATCAGCCTGATCACCAGGCCCCGTCTGCGCAGGTACCTGCCCTGAGCCCGATCATCCACAGATACCACTCATCCAATCTGTTGGTGGGTTACCTTTTGACCCCGTCGTGGGTGAGCTACGTTTCAATCGTCACCGGTATCTGGCTTCCCGCCGAATGCGCAGTCGGGTGATCGTTGAGGCTCGGGCGGGGGACTGGTCTGCCCCGCATTCACCTCCTCGTCGATAGTCTTGGGCCATGCAGACACTGTTGGGAATGCTCTGTCCCACGGCGGCCGTGGGCTGGGGTGTGAGCCTGCTGATGTTTGTCGTCACCACCGTGATGGCCCTTGACGGCTGGGACACCAACATCGGTGCCGGGGCCGCACTACTGGTCGCCGGATTCTTGACCTTCGTGACGGAGTTGATCACGCTGAGTGCCGTGGTGGCCTGGGCGATCGGGCGGGTCCGGGGTCAGTTGACCGAACCTTATGTACTGTTGCGGCACCTGCTCTGGGGTGCGACAGCGGTGCTGGTGCTTGCCGCGGCCATGTTGCTGTTCACCGGTTTTTATTTCACTAGCCGCGGGACCGTCTACCTCCTGGGCAGTGCAGTGGTCACCGGGATCATCGCTGCGGTGGTTTCCGTGGCTGACAGACAGCACTCCCGTCGCCGGGCTGCTGGTTGAGCTGCGTGTTGTGGTGAGCCACTCCAGGATCCGGCCTCAACGCCTCTGGGGCTCCGCTGATGCCCCCCTGCGTTCCTCGACTGGCGATGCTTTGCCCGGTGGCGTTGGCCCCGGTGTCGTCGGGACAGTGCAATCTGGCCCAGCGCTGGATGGCGTGCGCTACTCTTGCCTGAGCACCGCATCGTGGTTGCTGGGCGCTTCCGGTCTTGCCGTGGGTGTTCCCGATTGAACTGATGCGGACCGCTACGGCACGGCCTGAGAAGGCCAACGGGGTTCAAGTCCCCCTCCTCCTGAGATGGGTTGCCGTCGCCCGGAACTCTCCGGCGGCGGCCAGTGGCCCGGCCCGATCCTGCGCCGCAAGGCGCAGGGGACGCACCGACGCCCCGCTTCTGTCGGTCCCGGCCGGCGGCAACCCCCTGAACTGTTCTGGGTGATGACATGGGTATCTTCCGTTCTCGTTCCGCCGACCGCGGCTGGACCATGTACACACCGCTGTCGGGTAACACCAGGTGGCAACCAACGTCCTTGCGCTCTCCCGTCCCGCAGGCCGGGCACGCCGTGCTGCGCCAGCGCGAGGGCGAGATCACCCGCCTGAGTACTCGCGAGTTCTCCCGTCCGGGGGATCGTTTTCTGCAGGTCGATCTGCGCCGACGCCTGATCCAGATGCACCCGCAGTCGATCCCCACCGCCGACGCGATGACCGTGACGATCACGCTGGCGCTGTCGGCGCGCACCAGTGAACCGGTCTCCTTTGTCTCCGATTCGCAGGGCCCCGA
>CAYSIP010000099.1:0-9165 GCA_964431055.1 uncultured Corynebacterium sp.
CTGCTCGCCGGTGTCCGGCTGGGAGACCAGCAGCGCGTCGGTGTCCACGCCCAACTTTTCGGCGTAACTCGGGTCCAGGGCGTGCTCGGCGTCGATGAACGCGGCGATGCCGCCGGCCTTCTGTGCCTGGGCGATCGCGTGCAGCGCCACGGTGGTCTTGCCGGAGGACTCCGGCCCGTAGATCTCGACGACGCGCCCGCGCGGGAAACCGCCGATGCCCAGCGCCACGTCGATGGCGGTGTTGCCCGAGGAAATCACCTGGATGGGCAGACGGTTCTCATCGCCCAGACGCATGACAGCGCCTTTACCGAAATCCTTCTCGATCATCGCCAGGGCGGCGTCAAGGGCCTTCTGACGGGCGTCACCGGTCGAGGCGGCGGAGGTCTTCTTCTTGGTGGCCATGGTGCAAATTCCTTCTGTTCGGGTGGGTCGGTGCTGTGTCGTCGATGTTGTGGGGCGACGATCGAGGATGATGGACTCCCCGCGCGCGGCCCCTACTTCGACTTAGACCCGTTTCTGCCTCGGACGGCTCCCGGATGCTCCGGTTCCGCCCTGCCGTTACGTTGCGTCACGATAGCCGAATCAGGTGACGTTGAGTTCGAATCTACACGCACAACTGTTCGAATACAATGCGGGGGATGAAGCTTCATCGTCGACGCAACCGCCTGTCATTTCTCGCCGTGGTCAATCCCCAGTCGCCGCTCCTGGGGAACGTCGAAATCGTCACACAACAGCGCCCACAGCTCGCGGAGGCTGACGCCGTCCTCGATGAGCTCCTCCACCGTGCGACCCCGACCGGCGGGGACATGGGAATGCACGATCCATTTCCCGTGCACCTGCCCGAACTCGTCCTCTATCAACTGGTGGAACTCCGTCAATCGCATGCCCACGATGATACGCACCCGCTTCGGAGATCACCGCCGCCCTTCCCCACCCCCGTTGAACGGCATTCAAAACCCCTTTCTCGCTGGCTGAACACCGTTCAGTGTTAGGGTATTGCACCATGACCACCACCACCGCACCGAGGACCCGCGTCCTCGATCTCGCCTATATCGCCGTGTTCGCGGCGCTCATCATCGTTCTCGCGTTCGTGGCGATCCCCGTCGGCGCCGCGGGTGTCCCGATCGTCCTCCAGAACTCGGCGGTCGTGTTGGCCGGTCTCGTACTCGGTGGCCGCCGGGGATTCCTGACGGCCGCTCTGTTCGTGGGGCTCGGCCTGCTCGGCCTGCCGGTGCTCGCCGGGGGCCGCACCACCCTGGCCGCGCTGGCCGGCCCCACGGTCGGTTATATCGCCGGTTATCTCGTCTCCGCCGGGCTGGCGGGACTGGTCGCCTACCGCGCCCCCGCGCGTCGACGTGGTCCGCAGATCGCCTTTTTCACCCTGGCCGCGGTCATCGGGCTGGCTTCCCAGTATTTCTGCGGCATCCTGGGACTGATGTGGCGGGCCGGTCTGAACCTGTCTGAGGCCACCCTGGCGCAGGTTCCCTTCCTGCTCCCCGACGCCGCGAAATTCGCCTTCATGGTGGTCATCGCACTAGGGATCCATGCCGCGTTCCCCGATCTCCTCGCCCGTCGGGGCCGGAAGGCATAATCTCCCCATGCCGCAGATCCGCTTCGAGGACGTCTCCGTACGCTATGACGGCGTCACCGACTCCATCCTCGACCACGTCAACCTCGAACTCTCCGAGCACCGCATCGGGATCATCGGCGCCAACGGTTCCGGAAAATCCACCCTCGCCCGGTTGATCAACGGCCTCGGGGAACCCAGTTCAGGCCGGGTGCTCGTCGACGGGGCGGACGTCGCCCGTCACGGCCGGGACATCCGTCGCCGGGTCGGGTTCGTCTTCTCCGACGCCGAAAACCAGATCGTCATGCCGCAGGTACGTGACGACGTCGCTTTCTCCCTGCGCCGTCTGAAGCTGTCCAGGGCGGAGCGCAACACCCGCGTCGACGCCGCACTGTCCCGCTTCGGGCTGGGGTCATTCGCCGATGCCTCCCCCCATACCTTGTCCGGCGGGCAGAAGCAGCTGCTGGCCCTGGCCTCTGTTCTGGTCATGGAACCGGAGCTGATCATCGCGGACGAACCGACGACCCTGCTGGACCTGCGCAACAGACTGCGCATCGCCGTCGAATTTGCCAGCCTGCCACAACAATTGATCGTGGTCACCCACGATCTGGAACTGCTGTCCGATTTTGATCGTGTGCTGTGCCTGGACGGTGGGCGGGTCATCGCGGACGGGGCTCCCGGCGAGGTCTGCGATCAGTACCGGCGCCTCATGGCGGAGCAGCCGCTGTGATCCCCCGTTCCCTCCCCCTGGGTGTGTACGTGCCCGGCGAAACCCCGCTCCACCGGGCTCCCGCAGGCGGAAAATTCCTGGCCCTGCTCGTGTTCATCCTCGCCACGGCGGTGTTCGTGGATTCCCCGGTCACCGCGCTGGCCTGCATCGTCGGCGTTGCTCTCGCCTACGCCATCGCCCGGATCCCCGTCCGGGTGGCGGCAGG
The DNA here is from genome assembly GCA_964431055.1 of uncultured Corynebacterium sp. GTDB lineage: Bacteria > Actinomycetota > Actinomycetes > Mycobacteriales > Mycobacteriaceae > Corynebacterium. The sequence continues at coordinate 2,503 of CAYSIP010000099.1, forward strand.
TCAGATCACGCCGGTGCTGCCGGTCCTGCTGCTGCTCGGAGCCTTCCAATGGTGGCAGCGGGGAGCTGAGTTGGCGGCCACGACTGTGCTTGTACTGCTCGCCTCCGTCGCCGCCGCCGCATTGCTGACCTTGACGACCACCATCGCCGAACTGATGGACTCCCTCGAGCGCGGATTGTCCCCCCTGGAACGCTTCGGCTTCCCCGTTGAGTCGGTGACCCTGGCGATCTCGCTGACCATCCGGTTGATCCCCGTGCAGCTCGCCACGGCCCAGGAGGTGCTGGCCGCCCGCAAGGCCCGGGGAGCCGGTTTCTCCGTCGCAGCCTTCGGCACCCCGATGCTAGTGCGCAGCATCCGCCGGGCCAGACTCCTCGCCGAGGCGCTCACCGCCCGCGGCGTCGGGGATTGATCCCCCGAACCCACCGATAGACAGATACCCCGCCCTTGAAACCAACAACGTCTGTCGGTTCCAGGGGGCGGGGTATCTGAGGGGTCGACGGGGAACCGGCCTGATTCCCCGTCTGCTCACTCGCCGCGCAGTTCGCGCATGCGTCGGGCGACGGCGTCGTCGGTGACATTGGGGGTGCCGGCGTCCCCGCCCTCGATCGCCTTGTCCGCGCCGCCGGAGGCGAGCTGGTTCCCACCCTGCATCTCCGCGCGGATCTGCTCGAGACGGGAGTGCCCGGCCATCTGGATGCCTGCCTGCTGAACCTCTGCCATCCGGCCTTCGACGGAATTCTGGGCCAGCTCGGCCTGGCCGAGGGCGTTGGAGTAGCGACGCTCGATCTTCTCGCGCACCGCATCCAGGTTCGGGCTGGAACCACTGGAGGTCAGCGAGTTCATCGACTGCAGGGACTCGGAGACCTTCTCCTGCATCTTGGCCTGCTCCAGCTGGGAGAGCAGCTTGGTTCGCTCGCCCACCTTCTGCTGCAGGGCCATGGCATTACGCTCGACGGCCTGCTTGGCCTGATCGGCCTGCTGCAGGGCCTGGTCGTGAAGCTGCTTGGTGTCTTCCACGGACTGCTCCGCGGTCACCAGCTGGGCGGCGAAGGCCTCGGCGGCATTCTCGTACTCGGTAGCCTTGCGCTCGTCGCCCTCCGCGCGGGCCTTGTCTGCCAGCTGCAAAGCCTGGCGGGTGTTGGCCTGCAGCTTTTCGATCTCCCCGAGCCTGCGGTTGAGCTGCATCTCCAGCTGGCGCTGATTGCCGATGACGGCGGCAGCCTGCTGGGAGAGCTCTTGGTGCTGGCGCTGGGCATCCTCGATGGCCTGCTGAATCTGTACCTTCGGATCGGCGTTCTCCTCGATCTTCGAGTCGAACAGCGCCATGAGGTACTTCCATGCCTTCACAAAGGGGTTAGCCATGTCGGATCGGGCCTTTCCTGCATTCGTTCGCTTCAACGTTAGTTGGTTCCGCCTCCCGCTGGACGAGAAACGCGTACCGCATCGCCACCATGGTAGCGGAGGGCCGGTGGGCGCGTCGGGGGTAGGGCAGTATCCGGCTCATGCGGCGATTCCCGGGCACGACACAGGGCCGGGCCGGGTGCGGCCGCCGCACTGATTCGGTCAAGATTCAGGCCTGAGCGTGCGCCGGGACCTGATCCGGGACGCCGAACTCCTCGGCCACAGACTGCAGCGCCATGGAGCCGGCGGCCTCAATGAGGACGTCGGCGACGGAGGTGCCCAGCGCGTGGCAGACGGAGGCGAGCAGCTCGGAGGAGACTTCCTTGCGGCCACGTTCCAGCTCGGAGAGATAACCGGGAGAGACGCGGGCGGACTCGGCGAGTTCACGAAGGGTGATTCCCTTGTCCGCGCGGAAGCCGCGGAGAGCCGAACCGAGCGCCTCGCGCAGCAGCGGCTCTGCGTGACGGGACGGGCGGTGGACGGGGGTCGGGGTGTCGAGAACAGCAGTGGTAACCATTACTCAGATTAACGTCCCCGGTTCGGGTTTTGTTCCCCGGAAGTTCACGTGAACCCTTCTCCTTCCCTCACCCGCCGGAGCAGCGCGAAGAGAGCCGCGTCGACGGCGGCGCCCCGGATGGCGCTCCGGTCGCCGTCGATGACGGGAACAGGGGTGGTCTCCAACGGGGACAAAGCGAAACGCATGTGACCGGGGGCCTCCGCGCGTTGGACGATCACATCACCGGCGCGATCAGTGGGCGCAGCGATTCCGAGCCAGACCTCCCCGACGGGATGCCCGTCCTGCGGGTCGGGCCCCGCGACACCGGTCAACGCCACTCCCCAGTCGGCCCCGCACACATCCCGGACGCCCAGTGACATGGCGGCGGCGGTGGGCCCGGACACCGGCCCGTGTTCCGCCAGCACCACGTCCGGCACACCCGCCAGCCGGGCCTTGAGGTCGGTGGCGTAGGTGATGAGACCACCACGGAGCACCGCGGAGGCGCCGGGGACCTCGGCAAGGGTGGCGGAGGCCAAACCCGCGGTCAGCGACTCGCAGAAAGCCACCGTCTGGCCGAGTCGGCGCAACTGTCGGACAACCTCGCGGGCGAGAGTCACGCCTGTCGCCTCGAGTCCCACAGGTACTGCAGACCCGTGACCACGGTGACGACGACTGCAGCGAGCATGACCAGATAGGTGGGGGTGTCCATCCAGGCGGGCAGGGGGCACAGATACAGACCGACGGCCAACGTCTGCAGCGCGGTCTTGAGTTTGCCGCCCTTGGAGGCTGGCACGACTCTGCCCCGACGCAGCATGATCATCCGCCAGAGGGTGATGCCGAACTCACGGATCACGATGACCACGGTGATCCACACCGGCATCGCGCCGGTGATGTTCAGGCACACCAGCGCGGTGGTCATCAAGGCCTTGTCCGCGATGGGGTCGGCGATCTTGCCGAAATCGGTGACCAGGTTGCGGGCACGTGCGATGTCGCCGTCGAGTTTGTCGGTGATCATCAGGGCGACGAAGACGCCGAAACCCCACCACATCCATCCCGCATGCTGGTTGTCACCTTCGATCACGAGCCAGGCGAACAAGGGGATGAACAGGATGCGCAGGCTGGTCAACACATTGGGCAGGTTGAAGTTGGAGGGCTTGCCGGCCCCTGCCTGCCCGCCGTCGCGGGTGTTCGTCGTCGCTCCACTCACGCCCCTCACCCTACCCCGTGGGCGCGGCGAGGCCGTCCGGTGGCCAGGCGCTCGTAGGATCGGTGCCCATGAACTATTTCGCAGTCCACTACACCTACGCCGACGGGGACGACGCCATCGTCGCCCTGCGGCCCGAGCACCGCGAGTTCCTGAAGTCCCTCAAGGAGGAGGGCACGCTGGTAGCCTCCGGCCCGTACACCGACGGGGGCGGCTCCGCCCTCATCCTCCTCCGTCTGCCCGAGACGGCGACGGTCGCCGACGCCGAGAAACTGATGGACGGCGACCCGTTCCACCGGGACCAGATCCTGGACGGCCGGAGCATCCGCGCGTGGAACCCGGTTCTGAACGTCTTCGGTGACGCCTGAGCCAGCCCCTCCCTCGAGGAGCAACGGGACCCCCACCGGACCATCTGGCCCGGTGGGGGTCCCGTTGTCACGGCTCAGAACTCAGCCGGTCAGAGACGCGGTTCGTCCTTGCCGGTCTCACCGATGTCGTTGTTGCCGTCCTGATCGATGCGCTCGGCACGGTTGACGCGCCCGGAACCGGGCTCACCCGCCCCCCGTTCCACCCACGCAGACTCGGTGAGGACGGTGCTGCCGGTCGGATGATCGGGAAGCACTCCGTCCGCCGGGGCACGCAGGCGGATGTCGATCGCACCCTGTGCCTCGTCGCGCTTGTTCTTCCAGATGGACAACAGAACCGTGACCACGAGGATGCCCACGATGGCCACCAGAGACAGCTGTGTCGGAATTTCCGGGACCGAGACGTTATCGCCACCGTTGATGAAGCCCAGGTTGTTCTCGTGCAGGGCGTGCAACAGCAGCTTCACACCGATGAAACCAAGGATCAGGCCCAGGCCGTACGGCAGGAAGACCAGGCGGTCGAGCAGTCCGTCGAGCAGGAAGTACATCTGGCGCAGACCCATCAGCGAGAACGCGTTGGTGGTGAACACCAGGTACGCCTCCGTGGTGATGCCGTAGATCGCCGGGATGGAGTCGAAGGCGAACATGATGTCCACCAGACCGATGGCCACCAGCGCGACGAACAGCGGGGTCAGGGCGAACTTGCCGCCCTCACGTGCGGTGAGCTTGTCCCCGTGGTAACCGGCGGTCACAGGGACGACCTTGCGCAGCCACTTGATGACCTTCATGTCGTTGGGGTCGGTTTCCGGCTTGTCCACAGCCTCATCCCAGATGAGCTTGACGGCCGTGTAGAGCAGGAAAATACCGAAGATGTAGAACACGTCGGACCAGGCGGCGATGACCGCCGCCCCCAGCAGGATGAAGATCAGACGGAAGATCAACGCCAGCACAATGCCGATCAGCAGCACTTTCTGCTGGTACTTACGCGGGATCTGGAAGGCGCCCATGATCAACGCGAAGACGAAGAGGTTGTCCACGGACAACGCCTTCTCCGTCACGTAGCCGGTGTAGTACTCGATGCCGTGCTGCGAATCCCATCCGACCCACACGATGACACCGAACAACAGGGCGATACTGACATAGAACACCGACCACCAGGCGGACTCCTTCAGAGTCGGCTCATGGGGCGTGCGGACGTGGGAATAGAAATCGAAGATGAAGAATCCGGCGATCACGATGATTGTGACGGCCCAGATCCACAACGGGACACTCAAGGGATGACTCCTCCGGTCGGAACATTAAGAAGGGACCGGAGGTCTCCCCCACCCGGGCGCGTGGCGCGCTGGGCCGACATGACCGGGACTCAGGACCGGGACCACCGTGGTTCGTTGGCCGGATTCTGCTGCCGTGTTGACGATCAATGCCGTGACCGGGGTACTCCCCTCCATGACGAGCCGCCAGTGTACCGCATTGTTCCGCATTGTTCGATGTCCCGACCATCGGGGGAAACGCAGCGCCAGAATCGATCGTGCACCTGGCTCTGGTCTGTCATGCTTGCAGTGGTGGCACTGATATGGGGCGGCCAATTCGTCTCCCCCCCCTCCTCCCGATTGGAGTTAATGTGCATCACTCCTTGATGACCCGACTCGCAGCAGAAGTTCTCGGAACCTTCGTCCTCGTATTCGGTGGTTGCGGCAGCGCGATCTTCGCCGCAAGTGTCTTGTCCGCCGACAACCCCAACATCAACATGGGAATCGGCTTCGCCGGAGTCGCCTTGGCGTTCGGCCTGACCGTCCTCACGATGGCCTACGCAGTTGGCCACATCTCCGGCGGGCACTTCAACCCCGCCGTGACACTTGGCGCGTTCCTCGCGCGCCGAGTGGAGGCCAAGGCGGTGCTCCCCTACATGGCCGCCCAGGTCATCGGCGCTTCCCTGGCCGGCGTCCTTCTCTTTCTCATCGCATCCGGTAAGGAGGGTTTCTCCGCCGTCGAATCCGGTTTCGCCACGAACGGTTATGGGGAGTTGTCGCCCGACGGTTACTCCCTGGTGGCAGTTCTTGTCGCGGAAACTGCCCTCACCGCGATCTTCCTCTACATCATCCTGGGTGCCACCGACCAGCGGGCCCCCCAGGGCTTCGCACCGGTGGCCATCGGACTCGCGCTTACGCTGATCCACTTGATTTCCATCCCGATCTCCAATACTTCAGTCAACCCCGCCCGGTCCCTCGGCGTCGCCTGGTTCGCCGGTGGTGAACCCTTGATGCAGGTTTGGGCATTCATCGTCGCTCCCCTGCTGGGTGCGGCCATCGCCGGATTCACCTACGGCATGGTCTTCCCGGACACGGCGGACCATGTGATGGAGGAAATCGGCAGCTGACCACCTGATTCAGGTGTGCGGTGGCAACGCCCCCCCGACCATCCGCCCAATGCCCTTGCCCCATGACACCGCCACCATGGCAGGCAACGGACAGGAACCAGAAAAAACGGCCTTCCCGTCTTTTCTGGTTCCTGCCCGTTGCCGTAACTGTTTGGTTCCTAGAACGCCCCGCCGGTCGGGTTGTAGGTCGCCTGCACGGTACGGGCACCGGCGTCAGTTTCACCGGCGGATGCGGGCTCCTCCGGGGGCGCCCCGACCTCGGCCCCGCCACCCATGTCGAGTTCCTTCGGCGCCTCGGCGGGGTCGGCGCCCTTGATCATCCAGATGATGGTGTCGAGCTCGTCGGGTTTGACCAGCACCTCGCGGGCCTTGGATCCCTCGGAGGGGCCGACCACACCGCGGGTCTCCATCAGGTCCATGAGGCGACCGGCCTTGGCAAATCCGATGCGCAGCTTGCGCTGGAGCATCGAGGTCGAACCCAGCTGGGAGGTGACCACCAGCTCGACGGCCTCGAGCAGATCGTCCATGTCCTTGCCGATGTCATCGTCAATGTCCTTCTTGGCCTCGGACGCCTTCTCCTCGGTCACGCCCTCGGTGTAGTCGGGCTGGGCCTGGGCCTTGGCGGCCTCGACGACGGCCTGGATCTCCTCATCGGTGACGTAGGATCCCTGCAGACGCTGGGGCTTACCCGCGCCCTGGGGGATGAACAGTGCGTCACCCATGCCGATGAGCTTCTCCGCGCCGGCCTGGTCGAGAATGACGCGCGAGTCGGTCAGCGAAGAGGTGGCGAACGCCAGGCGGGAAGGCACGTTGGTCTTGA
>CAYSIP010000100.1:0-9115 GCA_964431055.1 uncultured Corynebacterium sp.
CAACGCGAAGGGCGTGGAGTGGGCCATCAAGATCGGCCTCGCGCTCAACTGCGACATCGCCGAGTTCTCCCGCTTCGCCCGCAAGAACTACTTCTACCCGGATCAGCCGAAGAACTACCAGATCTCCCAGTACGATGAGCCGATCGCCTACGACGGTTATATCGACGTCGTCCTCGACGACGGAACCGAGTGGCGGGTGGAGATCGAGCGCTCCCACATGGAGGAGGACACCGGTAAGCTGACCCACCTCGGCGGCGAGCGGGGTCGCATCCATGGCGCCACCGCCTCCCTGGTCGACTGCAACCGTGCGGGTGTGCCGCTGATCGAGATCGTCACCAAGCCGATCGAGGGCGCCGGCGAGCGGGCGCCGGAAATCGCCCGCGCCTACGTCTCCGCGGTGCGCGACCTGGTCAAGGCCCTCGGCGTCTCCGACGCCCGCATGGACCAGGGCAGCATGCGGGTGGACTCGAACCTCTCGCTGCGCCCGGTCGGGCAGAAGGATTTCGGCACCCGCACCGAGACCAAGAACATCAACTCGCTGAAATCGGTTGAGCAGGCGGTGCGCTTCGAGATGATGCGTCAGGCCGCCGCGATCGAGAACGGCGAGGAGATCCGCCTGGAGACCCGCCACTACCAGGAGCTCGACGGCACCACGACCCCGGGCCGTCCGAAGGAGACCGCGGAAGACTACCGCTACTTCAACGATCCCGACCTTCCGCCGGTGATCGCCCCGAAGGAGTGGGTGGAGGAGATCCGCTCCACGTTGCCCGAGTTGCCGTGGGTGCGTCGTGCGCGCATCCAGAAGGAGTGGAGGCTCTCGGACGCCGAGATGCGTGACCTGGTCAACGCCGGCGCACTCGACCGCATCATCGAGACCGTTGAGGTCGGCGCGACCCCGGACGAAGCCCGCTCCTGGTGGGTGTCCTACCTCTCGCAGAAGGCCAATGAGTCCGGTGTCGAGCTGGGGGACCTGCAGATCACCCCGACGCAGGTCGCGCGCGTGGTCACCCTCGTCAACGAGGGCAAGCTGACCACCAAGCTGGCCCGTCAGGCCGTCGACGGAGCGCTGGCCGGGGAGGGCAACATCGACGAGGTCGTCGCCTCCCGTGGGCTGGAGGTCGTGCGTGACGACGGCGCGATCGAGGCCGCCGTCGACGAGGCCCTGGCTGCCAACCCGGACATCATCGAGAAGTACCGGGCCGGCAACACGAAGGTCACCGGCGCGATCGTCGGCGCCGTCATGAAGGCCACCAAGGGTAAGGCTGATCCGGCGCAGGTCAACAAGTTGATCGCCGAGAAGCTGAAGTAGCCCGGGCCCCTTCCCGCACCAGACCCCGACCCTCCCGGTCGGGGTCTGGCCAATTTCCGGGAGGCCTTGTCCGGGTGACGGGGAAGCCCTGGACGGCACGCACCGAACCCTGGCGCCGATTTCACGGTGGGGGGCTCAATTATGTCGGCTTTTTCGTGCTTTAATTTCCGAAGGGTGTTAAGGTACTACTTCATTGCACGGGAAAAGCGAGATATGACCGCAGATTCCCGAACGCTCAATCCGTCCATGGTTGGGGGAACCATGTCGAGGGAGGCCGGGGTCTTCGGTTGTGTCCGTCGTCAGAAATATGCTGACGGGGTGCGCGACCTTCCCGTGCGTGCGCACCTCGCCACATGATCAGTGTGCGAAGGATTTGAGTTAATAGTGGTCAAGCAGACCGTCACCATAGCGTTGGCGTTCGTCGGGTTGCTGGTGGGAGCCGGTTTCGCCTCCGGTCAGGAGGTGATCCAGTACTTCATCTCGTTCGGGACCATGGGCCTGTGGGGGGTCGTCGTCGCCGGCGTGATCATGTGCTTCGCCGGCGCGGTCATCCTGCAGATGGGAAGCTACTTCCTGGCGGATGAGCACAATGCCGTGTTCCGGCACGTGGCGCACCCGATCGTCTCACGGTTCCTGGACGTGTCCACCACCCTGACGCTGTTCTGCATCGGCTTCGTCATGATTGCCGGCGCCGGTTCCAACCTGGAGCAGCAGTTCGGTCTGCCCACCTGGGTGGGGGCGGCACTGATGACCGCCCTGGTGCTCGTGTCCGGTTTTCTCAACGTGGAGAAGATCAGCCAGGTCATCGGCGCGATCACCCCGCTGATCATCATCGCGGTTGTCGTCGCTGGCGCCTACACCCTGTTCAACCTGCCGGAGACCACCAGTGGTCTCTCCGAGATCGCCGCCCAGGAGCCGTCCGCGTTGCCACACTGGTTGCTGTCCGCGGTGAACTACACCGCCATGGCGCTGATGCTGGGCCTGTCGATGCTGCTGGTCATCGGCGGTAACTCGCTGAACCCGAAGACGGCGGGTTACGGCGGGTTGGTCGGCGGCATCGTGTTCACTGTGCTGCTGTTCATCCTGGCCTTCGTGCTCTTCCTCAATATCGAGGACATCTCCGGGGCCGACATGCCGCTGCTGGCGGTGTTCGCCAACATGAACCCGGCCGTGGCCGTCATCGTCGCGCTGGTGATCTACGCGATGATCTACAACACGGCGATCGGCATGTTCTACGCCCTGGGGAAGCGCCTGACCGCCAAACGTCCGGAGAAATTCCGCAGCGTGTTCGTGATCGGCACTCTCGCAGGTTTCCTGGTCAGCTTCCTGGGTTTCAGCAACCTGCTGGGGTGGGTCTACCCCGTCCTCGGTTATATCGGCATGGTCATGATCGTGGTCATGGTGACCGCCTGGGTGCGGGGACGGACCCGGATCAAGAAGGAGATCCGTATCCGTGACCGTATGCGTGAACTGGCCTTCATCAAGCTGCATCCGCGCAAGAAACTCACCACCCGCGACGAGCGGGAGGTCCGTGGCCTGGCCGAGGATTCGTGCGTCAACGGCCGTGAACTGTGGGAGTCCGTCCAGGAGGACGTGATGGAGGAGCTCGCTCACTCCACCGACATCGGGGTGGAGGTGCTCGCGGGGCAGGGGGCCCGCCCGGGCGTCGATAAGACCTGAACCGCTCCCTGGCGCTCCCGACGGCGTGGCTCACTCCGGTGGGCCGCGCCGCCTCTTTTTGTCGGCCGGGGCCCATTGACATGCCAACGCGGTTGCCTTACGATAGAGGTTGAAACTTAAAGTATTAGCGAAAGGGGAACCTTGAACCTCGTCCGGCACACCACCATCAATCCCGCCACCACCATGGACGCCGTCACCTTGTGGGTGGGGGATCTGGAGAACATGTCCTCCTACTACGCCGCGGCCCTGGCGCTGGAGCCGCTCGAGGAGAGGTCCCACGGTGATCAGGTCTATCGCGTGCTCGGTCGATGCGGTGTGCCCTTCATTCGGTTGATCGCCGCCCCCGGGCTGCCGGCGGGCAGTCATCGTCTGCCGGGCCTCTTCCACACCGCCTGGCTCTTCCCGGACGCCGCCAACCTGGCCGCCACGGTCTACCGCGCCGCCCGTGACCCGCGCAGCCGGTTCGTGGGTTCGAGCGATCACCTGGTCAGCGAGGCCTTCTACTTCACCGATCCCGAGGGCAACGGCATCGAGCTCTACGTGGACCGGCCGCAGGAGGCCTGGCGCTACACGGAGGGCGAGGTCGACATGGACACCATCCGCCTGGATCCGAACACCTACCTCGCCGAGCATCTGACCGAGGCCGCTCTGGCGGAGACCCCGAAGCTGGAGGGGAAGGTGGGCCACGTCCATCTTCAGGTCGGTGAGCTGGAGCGGGCCCGAGATTTCTACGTGGGCGCCCTCGGGTTCGAGGTCACCCAGTCGCGGTACCCCGGTGCGCTGTTCACGTCTGCCGGCGGTTACCACCACCACGTGGCCATGAACGTGTGGAACAGCCGCGGTTCCGGGCCGCGGGCGGCGACGCTCGGCCTGGGCAATGTCGCTGTCACGGTGCCGGGCCGGGAGGACCTCGACCTGCTGGCCGAACGGTTGCGGGCCCAGGGGGCCCGGTTCAGCGACGACGGCCGCAGCGTGGCCGTACGCGACCCGTGGGATACCCGGGTGACCGTTTCCCTGCCGGGGACGACCACCGCTGACCTGCTCGAGACGGAGCCTGCCCCGGTCGCATGATCAGGCTGCTCGACACCGGGTCGCGGGGAAGGGCAGACTGGGTTCATGAACTTCCGCAGGACCGCACCTTCATCACACGTCCCCGCCCCCGACCGGTACGAGACCATGCCCTACCGCACGGTGGGGCGTTCCGGTCTTCGGCTGCCGGCGATCTCGCTGGGGTTGTGGCACAACTTCGGTGACGACAAGCCCCTGGAGACGCAGCGGGCGATCGTCCACCGCGCCTTCGACCGTGGCGTCACGCACTTCGACCTCGCCAACAACTACGGCCCGCCCGCAGGTTCCGCCGAGAGCAACTTCGGTCGCATCCTGCGCGAGGACCTCGCCGCCCACCGGGATGAACTGGTCATCTCCTCCAAGGCGGGTTGGGACATGTGGTCGGGCCCCTACGGCTTCGGTGGTTCCCGGAAGTACCTCGTGGCGTCGCTGGACCAGTCGCTGGAACGGTTGGGGCTGGACTACGTGGACATCTTCTACCACCACCGGCCCGATCCGGACACTCCGCTGGAGGAGACCCTCTACGCCCTGCGGGACATCGTCACCGCCGGCAAGGCCCTCTACGTGGGTATCTCCTCCTATGGCCCGGAGCTGACGGCGGAGGCCGCGGAATTCATGGCGGAGGAGGGGGTTCCGCTGCTCATCCATCAACCGAGCTACTCGATCGTCAACCGTTGGGTGGAGGAGCCGGGGGAGGACGGAGAGTCCCTGCTGCGGGCCGCCGCCGACAACGGCCTCGGGGTCATCGCGTTCTCGCCGTTGGCGCAGGGTCTGCTGACCAACCGCTACCTGTCCGGGGTGCCCGCTGATTCCCGCGCCGCTGCGCAGAAGTCGCTGTCGACTGAGATGCTCAGCGATGAGAACCTGCAGATGGTCGCGCGTCTCAATGACATCGCCCAGGAGCGCGAGCAATCCCTGGCCCAGATGGCGATCGCCTGGGTGCTGCGCAAACAGGGGGACTACGGTGTCGAGACCGTCAGTTCCGCGCTCATCGGCGCCTCCAGCGTCGCGCAGTTGGACGAGAATCTCGAGGCGCTCAACCATCTGGACTTCACGGAGGCGGAGCTGCGGGCGATTGATGACGTCGCGCGGGACGCCGGCGTCAACATCTGGGCCTCGGCCACCGCCTCGCGCACCCACGCCGACTGAGTGCCGCGGCGTCAACCGCGTCAGGCGCGCGGGGTGCCCGGCGGATCGAGCCTGCCCAGCACCTTCGTCAGCAGATCGCCGAACTGCACGGTCTCCTCCGCCGTGAGCGGGTCGAAGACCCGGCGACGGACCTCCTCGACGTGCCCGGGCGCGGCCCCACGGATGAAGGCGCGGCCCTCGTCCGTGAGGGTGGCCAGGTTCGTGCGCCGGTCATCGGGGGAGGTGCGGCGGATGACCCAGCCACGCTTCTCCAGGCGGGAGACCACGTGCGAGAGGTGGGAGGCGGACACGTTGGACAGCTGCGCCAGCTCGGTCATGCTGAGCCGCTCGTCTGGCGCCATCGAGATCTGGGCCAGGGCGAAGTAGTCGCGGTGGTTCAGCCCGGAGTCGCGTTTGAGCTGCTCGTCGAGGCGGGCCGGCAACCATTCGCTGACGGAGGCCAGGGCCAGCCAGGTCCGGGTTTCGGCGTCATTCAACCACTTGACCGATTCGTTCATGATTGTTGATGGTAGCCGGATCGGTTCGGGGTGCTCTATGGGGGCCCCAAAGGTTGAAGTTTAAAATTATGGTCATTAGGGTGGCGGATGTCCACATGGCCTGGCATCGAAAGGAAGCTCATGGCTCTCATTCCCCGTACCGACCTCGACATCTTCCCGCTGAACCTGGGCACCAACCCCTTCGGCTGGACATCCGACAGGGAGGGGTCCTTCGCCATCCTGGACGCCTTCGTGAAGGCGGGCGGCAACTTCCTGGACACCGCCGACATCTACTCCATCTGGGTCGACGGCCACTCGGGTGGCGAGTCCGAGGAGATCATCGGTCAGTGGTTGGCCGCCCGCGGCAAGGACGTCACGGACAGAATGATCGTCGCCACCAAGTCCGGCGGCCACCCTTCCTCCCAAGGTCGCTCCCGCGAGGCCACGTACCGGGCCGTCGAGGATTCCCTCCGGCGTCTGGGTCTCGAGACCATCGACCTCTTCTACTACCACCACGACGACGAGGCCGTGGACATCCAGGAGCAGATCGCCGTGGCCGAGAGCCTGATCGGGGACGGCAAGATCCGCCACCTGGCTCTGTCCAACTACAGCCCCGGGCGGTTGCGCGCATTCCTCGAATCCGCCCAGGGGAGCCCCGCCATGCCGGTGGCCATCCAGCCGCAGTACAACCTCATCCACCGCAGGGACTACGAGACGGACATCGCCCCGCTGGCGGAGGAGTTCGACGTCGCGGTCTTCCCGTATTTCGCGTTGGCCTCCGGCGTACTGACCGGCAAGTACCGCTCCCGGGGAGATCTCGACGGCCGCGACCGCGCGATCTTCGCCCAGGATCTGGTCACCGATGAGACGCTGAAGGTCGTTGACGCCCTGGTCGAGGTCGCCGAGAAGAACGACACCGAGCCGACCACCGTCGCACTGGCCTGGCTGCTGGCCAAGGGCGTCACCGCCCCGATCGCGTCCGTGTCGACCCCCGACCAGCTGCCGGCCCTCCTCAAGGCGACCGAACTGCAGCTGTCGGATGCCGCCGTCGCCCGGCTCGACGGGGCCTCTGCGGTCTTCGCGCAGTAGCGGCCCTGCTACTGCAAAGCCACCTGCACGGCGATGACGGCGAGCACCACGCCGATGACCATGTTGAGCACCCGCCACACCCGAGGGCTCGACAGCGGGCGGGCGAGTAGGCGGGCGCCGTAACCGACCACCGGGAACCAGAGCAGACTGGCCAGGAACGCTCCGCCGGCGAACAGCCAGCGGAGCGTTTCGCCGTACTGGTTGGCCATCCCGCCGATCATCACCAGCGAATCCAGGTAGGCGGCAGGGTTGAGCCACGTCAGCGCGATGGCCATCCACATCGGCTTCACCCAGGTCCGGGATCGTTTGGTCGTGGGGGAGGTCGGCTTCGCCTGCGACCGGATCCGCGTTGCCACGGCGGTACCGCCGCCGCCGGTGCCTTCCGGCTCGCGGCTTTGGGGTTCGGCGGAGTCGACCACGCTGACGTCGCCCGGCTTCAGCGCGTCCCGGAACGCGACGAGCGCGAACCAGCCCAGGTAGGCCACCCCGGCCCACTTGAGCACCGTGAGCAGGAGGGGGGCGCGCTCGACGAGGAACCCGACCCCGAGGGTCCCGCCGGTGAACAGCAGGACGTCGGAGACGAGGCACACGATGATGACGGCCGTGATCCCCTCGCGGCGGACGCCCTGCTTGATCAGCAGGATATTCTGCGGTCCGATGGCGACGATGAGGGACAACCCCAACAGCAGTCCCGAGAGCACGATTGACATGGTCACCAGTCTCTCCCACGCCGATCATGAAGACCAGTTAAGTATTTTCACCCTGGTTTAGAATTGCTTCATGAACCCCATCCACCTGCAGACCCTGCTCGCCATCGTCGACGAGGGCAGCTTCGAACTCGCCGCCGCTGTGCTGGGCATCTCCCCCTCGGCGGTCAGCCAACGCATCAAGGCCCTCGAGCGCGAGGCCGGTCGTGTCCTTGTCCGCCGCACCAGCCCGGCCACGGCCACGGATGCCGGCGAGGTGCTGGTCCAGGCCGCCCGCCGTATGCGCCTGCTCCAGGCGGAGACCGACGCCCAGTTGCGTGGGCGTCTGGCGCGCGTCCCGTTGTCGGTGGCCGTCAACGCCGACTCCCTGGCCACCTGGTTCCGGCCCGTGCTTGCCGACGCCGCCGGTTTCGGCGGGGCGACCCTACGCCTGGAGGTCGAGGATGAGGCGCACACGCTCGCGCTGCTGCGCCGCGGTGACGTCCTCGGCGCCGTCACCCGCGAGGCGTCACCCGTCTCCGGTTGTGACTCCCTGCCCCTCGGGATCATGCGCTATGTCGCGGTCTCCACTCCGCGTCTGCGCGACGAGTACACCCGGGCGGGATCGGTGATCGACTGGGCACATATGCCCACCCTGCGCTTCGGCCCCAATGACGCGCTGCAGGACGCCGATCTGGAGGGTCGTCTCGACGGGGCTGTCCGTCGGCGTCGCAACGTCTCCCAGATCCCGTCCTCGGAGGCGTTCCTCCACGCCGCGCGCGTCGGCCTGGGCTGGGCCCTGCTCCCCGAACTGCAGGCGAAGGACCTCCTCGAATCGGGCGAACTGGTGGCCCTGGACGAGAAGGTCCTGCAGGTGGACCTGCACTGGCAGCGTTGGCGTCTCGAGTCGGAGCTGCTGGAGCAGCTCACCCGTTCCGTCGCGCTCGCCGCACGGGGACTGCCTACCGCTGGAACGACTCCGGGTTCTTGAGCCCCTCACCCGCGGGCATGGCCCCCGGCAGGGTGGTGCCGTCGGCGAAGGGTCGCCCACCCAAGGCCTCCCGGCCGTGCGGGGTGGCCAAACCGGACAGATCCGGGCCAGCGGGCACGATCTGGGTCGGGTTCACCTCCTTGTGCACGATGTAGTAGTGCTCCTTGATCTCGGTGAAGTCCGTGGTGTCGCCGAAACCCGGGAGCTGGAAGAGCTCACGCAGGTAACCCCACAGGTTCGGCATCTCCGTGATCTTGTTGCGGGAGGCCTTGAAATGCCCGTGGTAGACGGAGTCGAAGCGGATCAGTGTGGTGAACAGGCGGATATCGGTCTCGGTGATGTGATCGCCCACGAGGTAGCGGCGGGTGGACAACCGCTCCTCGGCCCAGTCCAGGGCCTTCCACAACCGGTCGTAGGCGGCTTCATAAGCTTCCTGCGTGCCCGCGAAACCGCAACGGTAGACACCGTTGTTGATCTCCGTGAACAGGTACTTGTTGATCTCCTCCATTTCATCGGCGTGCTCCTGCGGGTACAGGTTCGGCGCGCCGGGGCGGTGGAACCCGGTCCACTCGGTGATCATGTCGCGGACCAGGGAGGGGAAGTCGTTGGTGACGACCTTCTTCGAGGACTCCTCGACGATCGCCGGGACGGTGATGCCGCGCGGGTA
>CAYSIP010000101.1:0-3845 GCA_964431055.1 uncultured Corynebacterium sp.
TCCTGTTGCTCCAGTCGTACATACAACCAGATAGTTGTATTTTAGAACTCCGGTACGCCGCAGGTCAATAGGGTGGAGACGGGTCTTTCTGCCCTTGTTCCACCTAGCTCCGCAACCTCCGGTACGCCCGGGCAGACAGGGGAATGAACACCGCCACGATCGCCAGCGGCCACAGCACCGCGCCCGGCACCGCATGATCCGCCAGCCACCCTTCGGTCACACCGGTCGGATTGCCGAAGAGCTCGCGGGCCGCGGTGGCTGTCGCCGAGATCGGGTTCCAGGCGGCGATGGCTCCCAGCCACGAGGGCATGAATTCGGGGGAGACGAAGACGTTCGACAGGAATCCGATCGGCCAGACCAGGACCTGCACCAGCATGGTGGCGCCCTCGTTGCGGCCGATGGTCAGGGCCAGGAAGATGCCGATCCACAGCATGGCGAAACGCAGCCACAGCAGCAGCGCCACCGCCAGCAGTCCCGACAGTGGTGAACCGGTGATCCGCCATCCCAGCAGCAGGCCGCCCAGGATCAGGATCACCAGTTCCACCGCGGAGCTGATCATGTCGGCGCCCACTCGCCCGAAGGCCACCGCGGAGTCGCCGATGGGCATGGAGCGGAACCGGTCGGTGATGCCCTTCCGGGAGTCGGTGGCCATGGCCAGGGTGGTGGATTCCACGCCGAACATCATGGCCAGGGCCATCATGCCGGGCAGCAGGAAGTGGATGTAGTCCCCGCCGCCGGGCAGGTCGATGGAACCGCCGAAGATGAACGCGAACATCAGCAGCAGCATGATGGTGAACAGCAGGCTGAAGATCGGCGTCCATGGTTGGCGCACCCAGTGGGCGAGTTCGCGCCGGGTCAGCACCCAGCCGTTGATGAGGGTGGTCATGACGCCTCCTGATCGGTGATGGCGAGGAAGACCTCGTCGAGGGTGGGGCGGCGCAGGGTGAGGTCCTCGGGCGTGATGCCGGCGGCGTCGAGACGCCGGACCACCTCGATCAGGTCGCGCGCGCCGTGGGGCGCCGGGTAGGTGACCACACCAGCGTCGGCGTCGACCAGCAGGGCGGCGTCGGCGAGCGCGGTGGCCACCCGCTGCGTGTCGACGCCCGCGGTGATCTCCACCCGGTCGCCGCCGCGTTGGCGTTTGAGCTCCGCCGGAGTTCCCTCGGCGATGACTTTTCCGGCCTTCATGATGGAGATCCGGTCCGCCAACTGGTCTGCCTCGTCGAGGTGCTGGGTGGTCAACAGCACCGTGGTGCCGCGCCCGGCGATCTCCCGGATGGTGTCCCACACGTCGATGCGGCCGCGTGGATCCAGGCCGGTGGTCGGCTCGTCCAGGAAGAGCACCTGCGGGTCGAGGATGAGGCCGGCGGCGATGTCGAGACGCCGACGCATGCCGCCCGAGTAGGTGCTCACCGCGCGGTGGGCGGCGTCGCTCAGGCCGAAGGCGTCGAGGAGCTCGTCGGCGCGGTGCTGCGCGGTTTTCCGGTTGAGGCCGAACAGCCTGCCGAACATCACCAGGTTCTGGCGTCCACCGAGGATCTCGTCCACCGCGGCGTGCTGGCCGACCAGCCCGATGCGGCGGCGGACCTGTGAACCGCGGCGGGTATCGACGCCCGCCACCTCCGCCGTGCCGCTGTCCGGGGTGATGAGCGTGGCCAGGGTGCTGACGGCCGTCGATTTCCCGGCGCCGTTGGGTCCGAGCAGACCGTGGATGCTGCCGGCGGGGACCTCGAGGGAGAACCCGTCGAGGGCGCGGGTGCCGCCGTAGGTCTTGATCAGACCCGCGGCCCGGATGGCGGGGCCACCGGGGCTGTGGTTATTCATTTATTCCCCTAACTAGTAACAGCGTTCGGAGTTTGGAAGAATCAACGTACGCCGCTCGGAGTAAACTGTCAATATGTCCCCCGCCAATGACGCGAAAGAGAAGAAAGAACCAGCTCCTGACCGTATTCTCCGCCTGCTCTGGCGGGGCCGGCTGGGTGAGGAATCAGGTACCCGCGGCCCCCGGAAGCGGTTGAGCCTGGATGAGATCGTCGACGCCGCCATCGACTTCGCCGACCGCGAGGGGTTGGAGAATTTCTCCCTGCGCAGGGTCGCGGAGCAGCTGGGCACCTCGGCGACCTCGCTCTACACCTACGTCCCCGGCAAGCCAGAACTCATCGCCCTCATGGTCGACCAGGCCATCGGCCGCACCCCGTTGCCCGCCCATGAAGGCCCGCTGCGCGAGCGGCTGCGGGTGATTTCCCACCTGCTGTGGGAGGAATACCACCGCCACCCCTGGCTACTCGGCGCGCAGAGTCACCGGCCGTGGATCGGGCCGAACATCTCGGCGCGCTACGAGTGGGAGCTCGAGGCCGTCGACAACTGCGGGCTGGATGACATCAGCATGGACCACGCCATCACACTCATCGAGTCGCACACCGCCGCAAGCGCCGCGAACAACATCAACGCCGGTCGGCTAGTGGAACGTTCCGGCATCTCGGACCTGGAATGGTGGAACGCCAACGCCCCCGTCCTGGGGGAGGTCATGCCCGCGGATGAGTTTCCGATCTCCGGACGGGTGGGGTCGGCCGTGGGCATGGAATACGGCGCGATCACCAGCCACCGCGCCGTCTACGAGTTCGGTCTCGAGGTCATCCTCGACGGAATCGAGACGCGCCGGGAGGAGGCTTGAAGCCTCGCGGTTCAGGGAATCAGCTCGACATTGTCAATCAACCGCGTGCCGCCCACCTGGACCGCCGCCACCACCAGCGCCCGCTCCCGGTCGGCCGCCGAGAGATGCTGGTTGCGGCTGGACTCCGCCAACCCGTCGGCGCCGCGGACGATGGGCACCGCGCGGATCTGGACGGGGAAAAACAGGTCGTCGACCATCCGCCGGATCACCGCCACCTGCTGGGCGTCCTTCCGCGCGAAGAAGGCGCGCCGGGGTCGCACGAGCTGAAACAGCTTGGCGACGACCGTCGCCACCCCGTCGAAGTGCCCGGGCCGGCTGGCACCCTCCAGCCGCTCACCCATCGCGCCCGTGCGGACCCAGATCGGCGGCACCCCCGTCCGGGTACATCCCGGCCCCGGTCGGTGCGAAGACCACGTCCACGCCCAACCCGGCGAGGAATTCCACGTCGCGCTCGAGTTGACGAGGGTAGCGGCGGAAGCCCTCGCAGTCACCCAGGTTGGCGAACTGCAGCGGGTTGACGAAGATCGAGACCACCACGACCTCCGATTCCCCCCCCGCGCGTGTCGCACCAGTTCGGCGTGCTCCTCATGGAGGGCGCCCATGGTGGGGAGGAATCCAATATCAGGATCACCCAACGATGGCAGCACTTGCCGCAGCTCAGCGGGGTTCTGCACGACCTTCATCTCAGGCAGCGCGGTGATCCCCGAAGGACTCGTTCTCGGCCGGGAAGGAGCCGGAAGTGACGTCGGTGGCGTAGGCCCGCGCGGCGTGGAGAAGCGTGTCGCCCAGGGTGGCGTAACCGCGCACGAACGACGGCACCCTGCCGCGTCCGAGGCCGAACGCGTCGGTCCACACGAGGATCTGGCCGTCCGTCCCGGCGCCCGCGCCGATGCCGATGGTCGGGATGTCGAGTTTCGCCGTGAGCTCCTCGGCGACGGTCGCCGGCACCATCTCGAGGGTGACGGCGAAGGCGCCGGCCGCCTGGACGGCGAGGGCGTCGACAAGCACCTTCTCCGCGGCGGAACCGCGGCCCTGCACGACGTGCCCGCCCAGCGCGTGCTCCGACTGCGGGGTGTAGCTGACGTGTCCGACGACGGGGATGCCGGCGTCCACGACCCGGCGGATCAACCCCGCTGTCTCCACCCCGCCCTCGATCTTCACGCCCGCCACC
>CAYSIP010000101.1:3945-9089 GCA_964431055.1 uncultured Corynebacterium sp.
CGCCCGCCACCGCGCTGGCCATGGGGATCAGTTCCTCGACCGTGACGGACAACGTGGTCTCCCGACCCAGGACAGTGGTGCCCGCGGAGTCGCCGACCAGCAGCAGATCGATGCCAGCCTCGTCGAAGATGGCGGCGGTGAGTGCGTCGTAGCTGGTCAGGGCGGAGAACTTCTGTCCCTGGGCCTTGGCCAGGGCGAAATGGCGGGTGCGCACCCGCTTGGCGTCGATTCCGGATATGACGGGAAGCGTAGGCCGCTGACCGGTGGAAATGACACGAATCGGCGGAATCCCCCGCGGTGCTGTGGCGGGCCACCCACCCGGCCACTTATTCTCGACCCATGACTCCCACGTGGCCCCTACCCACGACCGTGATCACCGGCCAGCGCATCCGCCTGCGGACCCTGCGTGACCAGGACGCGGATGAACTGGTGGCGATCAGCGTCGATCCCGCCATCATCCGGTACTCCGCCATCCCGGACGACTACACCAGTGACACGGCGCTCGACTACATCCGCGGCGCGCAGAGTCCTGAGAACTCGGCGATCTGGGCCTTCGAGCTTCTCGACACCCCCGGTCGCCTCGCCGGCGTCATCGAGTTGCGGGGGATCTACCCGCACGTCGGTTACCTCGACGTCGGCTATCGCACCGCCCCCTGGGCACGTGGCAAGGGCGCCGCGAAGGAGGCCCTCGCCCTGACCGTCGACCACGCCTTCGCCCACGGTTGCCACCGCATCGAACTGCTCGCGGCAGTGGACAACATCGCTTCCCGACGCGTCGCGGAACGTTGCGGCTTCCAGCTCGAGGGGATTGCCCGCGACCGGGAGTACCTGCGCGGGAAATACCGTGATCTGGCGATCTATTCACGGCTGTCCACCGACGGGGCGGGGGAGTAGGGGGCCCCGGTCACGGGTTGCCCGGCGGGCGGGGCCGGATGGTTGTGGTTACGATGCGGGGGCAGTGAACCTGCCGTCATCGAATGATCTTGGGGGAGAACATGACTTCGGGGGCCTTGGGGACCGAACACGTCGACGACCTGCCGCCATGGCTGAGAATCACGACCGATGAAAATGATGAAAACGGGGAACAAGCGGAAGTGGAACCGGAGGCGGGGGAATCTGAGCAGGAACCGGAACCGGAGCCAGAGCCGGAGCCGACAGTCGCGCAGGACGCCCCGCGCTCCCGGCACCGGAAGCCGCGGATCGTGCACCGCCACGACCTCACCCCGCCCCCGGAACTCGACCAGTCCAACCTGCTCAACCCGGTGCAACCCGCCCCGCGCGGGGGATGGCGGCGGCTGGTTCACGACCTGACCGGCGGGTACCTCAACCCGGGTGAATCGGAAAAAGACCTGGAGCACGAGCGGCTGTTGGAACGCATCCGCCGACCCTTGCGCGGTGACCACCGCATCGCGGTGATGTCGCTCAAGGGTGGCGTCGGCAAGACCACCACCACGGTCGCCCTCGGCGGGGTCTTCGCCAGCGTGCGGGGCGACCGGGTCATCGCCATCGACGCCAACCCTGACCTGGGTACCTTGGCCCAACGTGTCGCGGCGGCGGGACCGGCGACGATCCGGGACCTGCTCGCCGCCGGGGACACCTCCCGCTACACCAGCGTCCGCCAGTTCACCACCCAGGCGACCTCCCGCCTGGAGGTCATCGGATCCGAACGGGACCCGGCCGTCTCCGAGGCCTTCAGTGGGGAGGACTACCGCTACGTCCTCGACATTCTGCAGCACCACTACAACGTCATGCTCACCGACTGCGGCACCGGGCTCATGCACTCGGCGATGTCCGGTGTGCTCGACCTGGCCAACAGTCTCGTGCTGGTCACCTCTCCGGCGCTCGACGGCGCGCAGTCCGCCTCCGCCACCCTGGACTGGCTGAACCTGCACGGTTACGGGAAGCTGGCGGCCAATGCGGTCGTGGTCGTTTCCGCCGCCCACCCGGGCCAGGCGACGATCGACATGGACCAGCTCGTGGAGCATTTCCGCTCCCGAGCCCGCGCCGTCCACCTGATCCCCTTCGACCGTCACCTGTCGGAAGGGGCGATCGTGGATCTGGAGCTGATGGCGAAGAAAACCCGGGCCGCCTACCTCGAGCTGGCCGCCGTCGTCGCCGAGGACTTCGGCAGCTGGCACCGGCACGCGAAGCGGTGAAAAGAAGGGCTGGGAGCTGAGCAGGGAACCCGACCCAGTGTTCTCCGACGAGCCGGCCAGGAAATCGGCACGAGAAAGCACTCCGCGACTTCCGCGGGCATCCTACACTAGGCACACCCGAACATGAGATCGGGGCCACACCACGGCAAGAGGACCCTTATGGCGGCTTTGCGCTTCAATGGTAAGTATTTCGCGGAAACGACCCGGAAACATGCCCACAGGACCACCACCTCCACCATCAGTGACGACAATCTGCCCGAGTTGCACCCTGATTTCAGCTATGAACCGGGGCTGATCACCTCAGCCACCGTCTACGGGGAACCCCGCGAATCAGGACACCCCTAGACACCACGGGTGCCGGCCGCGAGGACACCCCTGGGGAGTGTCCTACTCACCGGCGCCGGGGGAGCGGCGTCGAAACTGCCGCTCCAGGAACTCGAACCGGGCCTGGGCTTCGGCCTCTGCCCGGTCGCGTTCCTGTTTGGCCAGATACTCCTGGGGCCTGAGCCCGGTGGACAGGTACACGATGCGGGCGCCGACACTCACGCACCGGTCGGCGTAGCGCTCGTAGTACCGGCACAACAGCGCCAGGTCCACGGCCTCCCGCGTGGTGTGCGTCCATTCCCGCTGAGTGACCAGCGTGAGCAGGTGCTGGTCGAGGTCATCGACTGCGTCATCCTCCTGCGCCAGCTCCAGGGCGGTGTCGGGGTCCGGGGAGGCCAGGAGATCGCGGGTTTTGATCGTCATGTCCCGGACCAGTCGGGTGAACTCCTCGAAATACCCCGTCAGATCGGCGGGAATGACCTTGCCCGGGTGTCGGTCCCGGGCGGTGCGGGCGATGTGCATGGCCAGAGCAGCCATCCGGTCGAAGTCCTCCACGATGTAGATGGAGGAGATGACCTGCCGCAGGTCGCGGGCGAGCGGGCCCTCAAGCGCCAACAGATCGACGGCGCGTTGGCTGCAGCGGTCGCGGACCTCCGCCAACCCTTCGGCGAGCGAGAGGGAGGCCTCCGCCGCCTCCAGGGAACCCCGCAGGAGGGCCTGGGACGCTTGGGCCATGATCTCGCCCACCATGTCGCACATGATGATCAGGTCATGGGCGAAGGCGTCGAGGTGCTCACGGTAGGTCAGGCGCATGAACCCAACCTAGCGCACGAGCGGGGGCGGTTCCCGTCGTCACGGGCACCCCTCTCCGCTCATCGGGGGATGGTGGGCTTTCACCAGTGCAGATGCCGGAATGAAGGTTGCGGCAGGCGCTCACGGGCGGGGTGCGATGAGTGGTGGTTATGCGATTCGGGGACCGGACCCATGATTTTGTGGTAGACACAGTTGCAACGTTGATTATGTGTGCGGCTCACAAACGGGGTCATTTGTTTCGTGCAGCAGACGAGATCGCCCGGTCCTTCCTCCGGTCGGGTGCCTGCCGCTCACCTGGCGGCGGTCCCCAGGCTCATTCGCCCGCTTCATCGCCGCACACACCGCCGAATTCGGAGGATTCAATGTGACCTGGCTTGACGGACAACGGACCCAGTCGCCTGCAGCCCACCCCAGCCTCGCCATCTTCGGGGCCGAGGGGGATCCGCCCCCGAGCACCCTGTGCACCCTCGCCCGCGCCGTGATGGACCGGCATCCCGATGCGGTGGCCCTCGACTGCGAAGGCGACCAGCTGACCTACCGGGAATTGCTGGCCATCCTCAGGGAGCAGGTTGCGCGGCTGCACCGCCTGGGCATCGGCCGCGGGGCCAGGGTGGGCATCCGCGTCCCGCCGGGCAGTATGCAGGTGTACCTGGCGGCGCTGGCCACCATTTTCGCGGGGGCCGCTTATGTTCCGGTGGGGTGGGACGAGGACGACGATCGCGCCCGGGCAATCTGGGACGCCACCCGGGTCCATGCCGTCTACGGGGCGGATCTTGATCTGACCATCCTGCGTCCGGCAACCGGGGAGCCGGACACTGCGCCGCCGGGACCGGATGACGACGCCTGGATTCTGTTCACAGGGGCCGCAGACGCCTTGGAGGGGGTTGTCACCACCCACCGCTCGGCCGCCGCGGTGGCCGCCGCGCAGGCCGGGACTTATCTCCGGGCTTCCCCGCTGGGGCCGGGGGATCGGATCATGACCAGGAATAACGTCGACACTCTCACCTCGACCAGGAAGATGTGGTTGTCCTGGTGCACGGGGGCCACCCTGGTGCCCGCGCCGTGCGCGGTATTCAACTCCCACCGGGGTCTGTTCACCTGGATTGCCGAACAGAGGATCACCGTTGTTGCCACCGCCCCCAGCATGGCCAGCGCCTGGCCGCGCCAGACCCTGGACAGGGTCCGGTTGCTCGTCCTCCTCGGGCAGGACACGGGGGTGGAGGTGCTGGAGCGTCTCCACCGCCCGGGAATGGAGATCTGGACCACCTACAGCGACACCGTCACTTCGGCGCGTCTCTACGACGGGCTGGAGCGTTCCACTCCGCCGGAGAGCGTGGGGCTTCCCCTTCCCGGCACGCAGCTGAGCGTGGTCGACTCTGCAGGAGGGCCGGTGCGCTGGGGAGAGATCGGGGAGGTCGTCGCCGCTGGTCCGGCCATGGGCCGCTACCTCGACCCAGTGGTGGACGCCGAGACGTACCCGCCGCTGTCCTCCCTCGGTTGGGAGCGTGCCCATCGCACCGGCACGTTGGTCCGGGCTGAACGCGGTGGTCTGATCACCGTGGACGCGGCCGGGAAACCCACCCGTATCAGCGCCCCGCCGGGTAAACACCGCGCAACGCGTCGCTGGCGCTGGTGGCCCACCCGCTGAATCCCTAACCGGCCAGGGTCGGGTTCTCCACCAGTGCCAGCGGCTCGCGCAGCAGTGGATCAAGGGCCACGGCGCGGGCGATGGCCCGCACGATCTCACGGTGGGTGGGGATCATGCGCAGCTGCACACCCTCGCGGTCGGCGCCCAACCGGGCGCGCACCGTGGAGGCGAAGAGCTTCGGGGCGGTGGGATCGTCGACGAAG
>CAYSIP010000102.1:0-8987 GCA_964431055.1 uncultured Corynebacterium sp.
GGCCGCCACGGTGACGCCCCATCTCGACTTCAGTGCCGCGAACAGTTCCCGGGTTCCGGCGTTCATGTCTCGATCACCTCACCCTTGTCCCATCGCTTTCTCTGACACGACAAGCTTAGTCAGCCGGCGGCTCCGGGTCCGGTGCGGCGGATCCGACCGAAGCCGGCGGGAAGGTGGCGGGCGGGGTGCCCAGTGACTCCCGGGAGTTGGTGATCGCCCGTTTCGCGAGCCTGCGGTTGGCCACCGTGCCGGCGACCGCGCCGATGCCCAGCGGCATGATCTTGCCCAGCCACGCCCACCGGAACTTCTTGCCCACCTGCTTCAGTGCGGTGCGCAGCAGGCGGTTGTTCAGGGTGCCCAGGGTGGGGGCGGAGAAGCGCGACATCGTGGCCACCGTCGGCAGGCCCTTCGACCTGCCCAGGTCACCGACGACCGTGTCGACGATCGCGGAGCCCTTCGCACCCAGCAGCACCAGCAGGATCAGCGCCCGGCGGCGCTCGGGGTCCTGGATGTCGACGCCGCGCAGGTAGGCGCTGGCCACCGTGTAGATGGCGACGGCGTCCAGGAAGACCAGGGATTCGACGCCGATGGCTGCGGCCCCGGTGAAGAAACCGATGCCCGGTACGGCGGCCGCAGCACCTGCCCCGGCCCCGGAACCGCTGACCACGGTGAGGAGGTGCTTGTCGAGCAGGCGCTGGATCTCCTGCGGGGAGGCGTCCGGTTTCTTCCTGCGCAGCCGGTTCACGTATTTCTCGACGGAGGAGGACTGGATCGACACCGCCCGGTCCAGGGCCTTGAGGAGGGCGCGCCCGGCGGGTCCTGCCTTGGCCTCCACGGCTGCGGGGTCCGATCCGAGGCCGTCGGTGATCGGGTAGTGCCCAGTGTTCCTCTCGGCCATGTGTCCTCCTTTGGCGGGTGGTTTCATCGTTCCCGCCAGCCTAGTTGCGTGCGCATGCAGCTGCCGTGGAGAAGGTGTGTGCGGGCCGTCTGGTTTCGGCGGCGCCGAATGTCTCATGGGGTGCGGGAGTGACCTGGGGAAACAGGGTTTTCGTGCCGGGCGGGTGTGAACTATGGCGCTGCGGTGGGCGTCTGGTTGATCCACAGGCCCGCCAACGCAGGCCCGCCATGGGGCAGCACCCGCCCACCGTGATCCGATGGACGGCCGCTGATGAGATGGCGGTTGATCAATCGCCGGGCTTCTTCACCCCGAACATGAACAGTCGACGTTTGATGTCGTAGAAGACGGTGGCGGTGTCCTCCAGGACGTCCGCATCATCGGGGGTCAGGGCGAGGACCTCCCCCCCAGGCGCCCTCATCGAGGACGAGCTGGAGGGTCCACACGCCCTTTTCGCCGGCGTCGTCGGCCCGGAAGCTGAGCTGGTAGTGGCTGAGTTGGTGGACCTGGATGCTGTCGTCGGTCACCCTGACCTGGTTGGATGTGTCGGCCATGTTTCTTCTCCTGTCACCTGACTGAGAGCCGGATATGCTCCGGGCGGCTCAGGAGATATGAATCACATGAGAAACGTCAGTCAGGGGGTGCGAGGAGAGTCAACGGTCACATCAACTGAAAAGCTGGTGGGGAACCGATGTCCAGGTCAGTCCCGGTTTGCGAACTCCTCGGCCGCGATGACCTGCTCGTCGGTGGGACGCACGCCCGTGTAGAGGGCGAACTGCTCGGCGGCCTGCAGCGCCACGACCTCGCCGCCGTTGATGCTCGGCTTACCCAGGCGCTCTGCGGCGGTGATGAGGGGGGTGCGGACCGGGTAGGCCACGACGTCGAAGACCACCGACGCAGCGTTGATCTCCTCGTCGGTGAAGACCTGCACGCTCTCGTCCTGGCCGTGCATCCCGAGCGGGGTGACGTTGACGAGCAGGTCGGCGTTCTCCGGTACCTCGGCGGAGTAGTCCCAGCCGTAGCGCCGCGCGAGGGCGGGCCCGGTCTGGTGGTTGCGGGCGACGACGGTTCCGCTCATCCCGTGGTCGGAGAGGGCGGCCACGACGGCGTTGGCCATCCCGCCGGAACCGCGGAGCGCGACTGTCAGCCCGGGGTCCACCCCATGGCTGCGCAGCAGGGAGGCCACGGCCACGTAGTCGGTGTTGTAGCCGACGAGCTCACCGTCCGTGTTGACGATCGTGTTGACGGCCTCGATGCGCTCGGCGGAGGGGTCGAGGGCGTCGATCAGCGGGATGACGTCCTGTTTGAAGGGCATGGACACACCGGCTCCGCGGATGTCGAGTCCGCGGATCCCGGCGACGGCGGCGGTGATGTCGGTGGGGGACACTGCCTTGTAGATGTAGTTGAGCCCTAATTCCGCATACAGCCAGTTGTGGAAACGCACACCGTGGTTCGAGGGCCGGGCGGCCAACGAGATGCACAGGGTGGTTTCGCGGTCGACGTGGTTCACCATGCTCACTACCGTAGAGGATATGAGCGCGGGAACCACCCCGGGTCCGGAGGTCCGCACCACCTCCGGCCTTGTCAGGGGTCTCGTCGACGGGGAGTTGAACGTCAGGACGTGGCGGGGTGTGCCCTTTGGCGCGGACACCTCCGGTGTGAACCGCTTCCGCGCGCCCCAGCCGGCACCGGAGTGGCAGGGGGTCCGCGACGCCACCCGTTTCGGGCCACCCGCCCCGCAGCCGACGTACTCGTGGACGGACCGGGTGATCGGCTCAGAGGACTGTCTCCATCTGGACATCGTGCGCCCGGACACCGACGAGCAGCTGCCCGTGGTCGTGTACCTGCACGGCGGGTCCTTCATCATGGGCTCCTCGCACGAGCAGATGCTGCGCGGCTATTTCCTGTCCACCTCGATGGACGTGATCTACGTGTCCGTGAACTTCCGGCTCGGGGTGCTCGGATACCTGGACCTTCGCAGCCTGGGAGAAGACTGCGTGGCCAACCCGGCGGTGCGCGACCAGCTGCTCGCCCTGCGGTGGGTGCAGGCGAACATCGCGGCCTTCGGGGGTGACCCGGACCGGGTCACGCTGATGGGCGAATCAGCCGGCGGGGCCGCGGTGACCACCCTGATGGGCGTGCCCGCCGCCAGGGGCCTGTTCCACCGGGCGATCGCGCAATCCCCGCCGATCTCGATGATCCACTCCCGCGCCCAGGCCACCCTGTGGGCCCGCGAACTGGTCTACGGCATGGCCCTGCCGCGGCAGGCCACCCTGACGGACCTGCGGGAGGAGACGGCGCCCGACCTGGTTCGCGCCGGGCAGTCGATGATGTGGCGCGGCGGGGAGCTGATGCACCTGAACTCCTGTTACAGCCCCACCGTCGACGGCGGGCTGGTGCCGGATCACCCGCTGGCCATCTTCGACGGCGGTGACCAGACACAGGTGCCGTTGCTGATCGGCACGAACTCGGATGAGACGAGCTTCGGAAAATTCTTCTATCTGCGCAACTCCGCCCGGACGCGGGCCGCACTGCGGTTGCTGTCGGCCTTCGACCCGGACCACGCGCCGCGGGTGCTGGACGCCTACGGCGGGGCCACCGACCGCACCGAGTTCGCGGAACTGCTCGCCGACGCCCTGTTCTGGGCGCCGGCGGGACGCACCGCCACCTACCACTCGCGTATGGCTCCGACCTGGATGTACCGCTTCGACTACGCGCCCGCCGCCCTGCGCTGGCTGGGGCTGGGGGCGATGCACTCCCTGGAGCTCTCGGCCGTGTTCGGGGACCCGGGTTCCTCACGTACCAGTGGCCTGTCGCGCTGGGGCGGCATGGAGGGCCTCGAGGAGCTGACGGAGTACATGCAGCACCACTGGGGGCACTTCATCCACCACGGCCGCCCGGGGATCGAGTGGCCGTCGTATGAACCGGCCTCGGACACCTCCCCGCCGCGGGCCACCATGATCTTCGACACCGATTCGCGCGTGATCTACGACCCCAAGACCACGAAGCGCCGGGCGTGGGAGGACTACAAAA
The DNA here is from genome assembly GCA_964431055.1 of uncultured Corynebacterium sp. Taxonomy (GTDB): domain Bacteria; phylum Actinomycetota; class Actinomycetes; order Mycobacteriales; family Mycobacteriaceae; genus Corynebacterium. Next base: position 3,929 of record CAYSIP010000102.1, read on the forward strand.
TGATGGAGTGGGGCACGGGACGACCCGAGCTTCTCGAGGAGCTGGGGCTGATGATCTCCCAGGAGCTGGGCGCGCGGGTGGCGGGGCCCTGACCGCCAGCGGCCCACGTCGGTCACAGCTAGGCTGGTGCGGGATTGCCGTTGGCGGTCACCGCTTCAGCTCCGATTGGAAGGACAACACGGACATGAGCTTCTTCGAGGACATTGCCGCAGCACTGGACGCCGACGGGATTGAATCCCGGGTTAATGACGACATCATGTTCGTCCCGATCACCGCCGACCTGGAGATTCAGTTCGTGGAGATCGACGCGCTGCTGCCCGCCGCAAACGTCTATATCGCGGCTGCGGACGTCGACGAGGATGACGAGAATTTCGAGGCGGTGCTGGTGTCTGTGGTGTTCTCCGTGGAGGACGCCGTGGCCACCGTGGCCCGGCACGTGGCCACCGACCAGGTGATCACCGTGCTGCGCGACCTGCTCGAGGGCACGGACGAGCGCATCGGCGACCTGGAGTTCTACCAGGACGCCGTCAACGCGAACCTGGTGCGCGCCGAGGTCGGTCAGAGCTCCGAGCTGCAGGTTCTCGTCGAGGTCATGGAGGGCGTGCCCAGTGCGGTCATCCAGTTCGTGGCCATCGGCGATTCCTTCGAGGACCTGGTCGACCAGGCCATCGACGAGCTGTGGGAGTCCGACGGCGACGCCGTGCTCACCGCCGAGGATCGTCAGCAGTTGTTCTCCGACCTGCACAACGAGGCCGAGCTGGCCACCGACGAGGTTCTCGACCTGGGCACCTTCACCGACTTCGACCGGCTCTTCGACGTCCTGTCCCTGGCCGCCGACCACGCCGAGGACTGGGAGGAGCAGCTCGTCCCCCTGGACGACGAGGAATTCGAGGAGCCCGACGTCTACGACCTCTACGGCGAGGACGACGGTGAGGAGGACGATGATTTCGACGACGAAGACGATGACGACTTCGACGATGATGACGACGGTGTGAGCGTCGTGCTCGAGGTCGTCGAGGAGGTCGTCGAGGACGACCTTGAACCGGGCGAGGAGTCCGACTATGACGCCGTGGAGGACGAGCGCTAGCCGCTGCTGACCTTCCCACCGGGTGCGCCGGCCGATTCCTCCGGGAACGGCCGGCGTTCCCGGTATCTGGGCGGGGTGGCCTGAAAACCGGGAGGAATGAGCCGGAGCCCCCCCGGCCGGGCGTCCTGAACCCCGCGATCAACCCCTGCCCGCGCGGAATAGCGCTTGCCGACGTCCCCGCCCCGAGCGAGCTCGGTAGCCTGGGCGGCATGCACGGAAACGGTGAGACATACAGCAACGGTCAACCCAAGACCGCCCTGGAGGGCGACGTCCTCACGCACTTCCACTCCGACGGCACCGTCAAGGCCCGCGGGCGGATCATGGACGGCGATCCGGCCCGCATGACCGGCCGGTGGGAGTTCCACAAGAAGGAGGGCTTCCTCTGGCAGGTCGGTAATTTCGACGACGAGGCCCGCAAGCACGGGGAGTGGATCCGCTACCGGGCGGACGGCACGGTGGAGACCGGGCAACACTTCGAACACGGCAAACGGCTCAGATAGGCTGGCCGATCTCCGGAGCGCAGCAGTGGTGGCGCCGCGCCGATCCAGGCATCCTGGAGGCACGTGTCCACGACCCACAAGGAGCGGATTGATGCCGACGATCGGATTTCACGCCTCACACGAGCAGATCGCTCCCTCCGGGCTGCTGCGCCATGTCCGGCAGGCCGAGGCCGCCGGCTTCACCGCGGCGATGTGCTCGGACCACCTGGAGCCCTGGTCGCGGCAGCAGGGGCATTCGGGGTTCGCCTGGTCCTGGCTGGGCGCGGCCCTGGCCACCACCTCGTTGCCCTTCGGAGTGGTCACCGCGCCCGGATACCGGCACGACCCGACAATGATCGCCCAGGCTTCGGCCACCCTGGCGGAAATGTACCCGGGCCGATTCTGGTTCGCGCCGGGCAGCGGCGAGTTCCTCAACGAGCACGTCACCGGCGAGCCCTGGCCGGAGAAGGAGGACCGCCAGCGAAGGCTGGGGGAGTGCCTGGACGTCATCCGCCGGCTGCACGACGGCGAGCGGGTCACCCACCACGGGGAGATCACCGTGGACCGGGCGAAGATCTGGGGTGTGCCCGAGCCCCGGCCGCAGATGATCCTGCCGGCACTGACGCCGGGGACCGCGCGGCGTTTCGCCGACCGGGTCGACGGGCTGGTGACCGTCAACCAGTCGATGGACGACCTGCGGGCGGTGCTGGACGCCTACCGGGAGGGCGGCGGCACGGGCAAGCTGGTGCTGCAGGTGCACCTGAGCTGGGCGGAAACCGAGGACGAGGCGTACGCGATCGCCCACGACCAGTGGCGCACCAACGTCTTCGAGCCGCCGGTGATGGCGGATCTGGCGCTGCCCGAAGACTATGAACGCAGGGCCGACGCCGAGGGGGTCACCCGTGAGCGGTTGGACACTGCCGTGAACATCTCCGCGGACCTGGGCCGGCACGTCGAGTGGCTGCAGGAGTATGCGGACCTGGGTTTCGAGGAGATCTACCTGCACCACGTGGGGCAGGAGCAGGAACGTTTCATCGACGCCTTCGGTGAGCGCGTGCTCCCGCAGCTGTGATCTGCCCCTGCGGGGGGGGCCGTCAGGCCCGGGAACCGATGCCCCCGTCGGGGGCGATCCCGTCGATGCGGGCGAGATCCTCTGCGGTCAGGGTGAGCCCGGCGGCGGCGATGTTCTGGGCCACGCGCTCGGGGTTGCGGGAACCGGGGATGGGCACGATGTAGTCCTCCTGGGCCAGCAGCCACGCCAGCGCGAGCTGCGCCAGGCTCGCGCCCCTGCTCTCCGCCAGGTCGGTCAGTTGGTCGACGACGTCGAGGTTGGCCTGGAAGTTCTCCGGCGCCCACCACGGGATGTGCTGACGGAAATCATCTGCGTCGTACTCACTCCTGGGCCTGACCGCGCCGCTGAGGAAACCGCGGGCCAACGGGGAGTAGGCGACGAAACCGATGTGCAGTTCCTCCAGCACGGGAAACAGCGACTCGGTCTCACGGGCGAAGATCGAGTACTCCGACTGCAGCACCGAGATCGGGTGGACGGCATGCGCCCGCCGGACCGTGTCGGCATCGGCGTTGGAAAGACCCAGGTACTGGGCCTTTCCGGCGGCCACGGCCTCGGCCATCACCTCCACCACGTCCTCGATGGGAACTTCCGGATCCGGGAAGTGCTGGTAGAGCAGATCAATCGAATCCACCTGGAGGTTGCGCAGGCTGTTGTCCAGTACCTCACGGATGTGGTCGGGGCGGGAGTCAGGTCCGGAGGTCGGGGTGAGTCCGAACTTGGTCGCGACGACCACCTCGTCACGGAAAGGGGCCACCGCCTCGCCGAGCAGCTTCTCGCCTTCTCCCCAGCCGTACATCTCCGCGGTGTCGAACATCGTCACCCCCGCCTCGTGGGCGCGACGGATCGCGGCGATCGACTCCGTGTCATCGCTGGGGCCGTAACCCACGGCGGTTCCCATCGCCCCGTAGCCCACGGCGGACACGGACAATCCCTGCTGGCCGAGAACACGCTGGTGCATGGTTTTCTCCCTGGACTGAGTGTGCGGCCACTCTACGCCCGCCAGGGAAAACCCGGCAGGGCATCTTTCCTGCCGGGCTCCCGCAACGGAACTGATCAGGCCGCCTGTGCGAAACCGGTGAACAGGGAGGCGGGGGAGTGGACCGGTTGGTAGCGGCCGTCGACGAGCCACACGAAGGTGGGGGTCCGCCCGTCGGTGACCTCATGGACCGCGTCGACGATCTCCTCGTCGACGAGCGCGCGGACCCAGCCCTCGGCGATGACCGGATCCACCCGCCGGCCCCGCGGGTCGGTGACCCGCACGCTGACCAGGTAGGCGGGGTCGCGGGTCTCACCGAAACCGCGTACCCGGGCCCGGGCGCGGGGGCCGACGCGGTGGCGGGTGATGGTGAGCATGAGCGGATGACTGCCGAAGAGTGCCGGTGTCTGCTTTGATGGTGGACGCCAGTCAGGAACGGGTCGGGCCAGGGAGCGCGGATGGTGGATGAGGGAAGCCATGGCGTCAACCGTCTCCGCCTCATGCCAGCGGATGTGGTCCGCGATCTCGGTGGCGCCGGCGATGGCCGCGGTGCCGGGGTGGGAGTCGCGGCGGATGGACGGGATGGAGAACGGGTTGCTGAGTTTCATACCTGAAGAGTAGAACCGGCGTACGACACACATGTTCGAATGAATGGAACAAATGTTCGACTTTGCGATGCCCGTCACTGACATAGATAAAGCGAATATAAAGGGATAGTCTGATAAACGATATGACCAAAAACCTTTCGTCGCAGGACACGGCCGCCCGGGCCGACCACGAGGCACCGAAGATCCCCGCCGAGATCTGGGTGCTCGTTTCAGCGGCTTTCATCATCGCTCTCGGCTACGGGCTGATCGCGCCCATCATTCCCCAGTTCGCAGTCAGCTTCGACGTCTCCATGGCCGCCGCCGGCGCGGTGGTCTCCATCTTCGCCATGAGCCGGTTGTTCTTCGCCCCGGTCTCGGGCAGGCTCATCGACGCCCTCGGTTCCCGCAAGGTCTACCTCACGGGCCTGATCACCGTCGCGATCACCACCGGGCTGGTCGCGCTCGCGCAGGAGTACTGGCACATCCTGCTCCTGCGCGGCCTCGGCGGCGTCGGCTCCACGATGTTCACCGTCTCGGCGATGGGCCTGATCGTGAAGATGGCCCCGCCGTCGATTCGTGGCAAGGCCTCCTCCGTCTATGCCAGCGCCTTCCTCATCGGCAACATCATCGGCCCCGTCGCCGGCGCGGGCCTGTCGATCCTCGGCATGCGCATCCCGTTCGTCATCTACGGTTCCGCCGTGGCCCTGGCGGCGTTCGTCGTGTGGTGGCGCATGCCCAAGCGCGACGACAGCGCGCGGGCGGACACCAACACCGAGCCGCCCCTGACCTTCCGGGAGGCCTGGCGTGACTCGGCCTACCGCAGCGCGCTCTTCGGCGCCTTCGCCAACGGCTGGTCCA
>CAYSIP010000103.1:0-8985 GCA_964431055.1 uncultured Corynebacterium sp.
GGCCGGCCGTTACCGCCAGCTGCAGCAGGTCGGTGTGGAGGCCATCGGCGTCGACGACCCGGCCCTCGACGCCGAGATCATCGCCCTGGCGGACCGTTCCGACCGCGAGCTCGGCCTGAGCCAGTTCCGCCTGGAGCTGACCAGCCTGGGTGACCGCAACTGTCGTCCTGCCTACCGCGAGAGGCTGCAGGAGTTCCTGCTCGCTCTGCCGCTGGACGAGGAGACCCGCCAGCGCGCCCAGCTCAACCCGCTGCGTGTGCTCGACGACAAGCGTGAGGAGGTCCGCGAGATGACCGCCGACGCCCCGCTCATGCGGGACCACCTCTGCGACGAGTGCCGCACCCACTTCGAGACCGTCACCGGTCTGCTCGACGAAATGGGGATCCCGTACACCATCAACCCCCGCATGGTGCGTGGTCTGGACTACTACACCAAGACCTGCTTCGAGTTCATCCACGACGGTCTCGGCGCGCAGTCGGGTATCGGCGGCGGCGGCCGTTATGACGGTCTGATGGCCCAGCTCGGCGGTCAGGATCTCTCTGGCATCGGCTACGGTCTCGGCGTCGACCGCACCGTGCTCGCCCTCGAGGCCGAGGGGGTGGATCTGTCCGAGAAGTTCGCCACCGGTCGACGCGTCGACGTCTACGGCGTGGCGCTGGGCGCGAACGCGAAGAAGGCCATGGCACTGCTGGTCAACGATCTCCGGGCCGCCGGCGTCGCCACCGACATGTCCTACGGCGACCGCGGACTCAAGGGGGCGATGAAGGGCGCCGACCGCGCCCACGCGAAATTCGCGCTGGTCCTCGGCGACCAGGAGCTCGAGCAGGGGGCCGTGGCCGTGAAGAACATGACCGACCAGACCCAGCGGGACGTCGCGCTGGCGGACGTGGTCACCGAGCTTCAGGCGGCACTGAACTCCTAGACGCCAGCGGCTTCACCCCCGGCCCCGGTTCCGGTTGCCCGGTGCCGGGGTTGCGTGCACTCCGGACAGTGTGCGGCTGCGCATTTTGTCAACGCCCTGCCCTTGTCTGGGGCGGGTGCATGGCCTCCGGCATAGCGTGCGCCGAATCGTCCCCGGCGCGGGTCCTCCGGCCACTAAGCTAGACCAATGACGACACCCGCGAAGGTCTCCGTCGCAGTTCTCAACGAGCGCGCCCTGGGTGGCCCGGTCCGCACCAGATATGACGTCGCCGTCATCGGCGGTGGCATCTCCGGTGTGCAGATCGCCCGTCACGCCGCCGGCCGGGGTCTGCACACCCTCCTGATCGAACGGGGGGATTTCGGGGGCGCCACCTCGTCCGCCACCACGAAGGCGATCCACGGTGGCCTGCGCTATCTCGAGCAGCACGACTTCAAGGTGGTCGCTGAATCCGTGGCGGAACGCCGTTTCCTCGGGATTGCCGCCCCCCACCTGGTGCAGCCACGCAGTTTCCTGCTCACCGCCTACGACTGGTCGAAACCAGCGGCCCCTGTCATGGGCGCGGGCGTGGCCGTCTACGAGGCGATGGCCATCAACCGGAACCTCGGCATGCCCAGGGACATTCACTCACCCCGCTTCCGGTGGGTGAGCAGGAAGGCACTGCTCAGCCAGGTTCCCTGGCTCAACCCCGAGGGACTGGTCGGCGGTTGGCGCCACGACGACACCCTGAACATCCACCCGGAGCGTCTGCTGCTGGCCATCCTCAAGTCCTTCGTCGCCGACGGCGGGACGGCAATCAACCACGCGGCGGCCACCGGTTTCCTCCGCGGAGAGGACGGCCGGGTCACCGGGGTCCGTGTCATGGACCGCCTCGGCGGGGACGAGATCGAGATCCGCGCCGCGGCGGTCATCAACGCCGCCGGCCCCTGGGTCGCGGAGGCGCTCGGTGAGCTCTCCGACCTCGCGGGGGTGCGCGTCAACCAGGCCAAGGGCGTGCACCTGATCACCCGCGACCTCGGCCACCGTGACGCCGTGTATGTCCGCGGGCGCAACGGACACCACATCATGGTCAACCCCTGGGAGGGACGCACCCTGCTCGGTCCCACCGACACCCCCACCCAGGGCGGCGCCGACGCGGTGCGCGCCACCCGTGAGGACGTCGACCTGCTGCGCGAGACCTTCGACTCCGTCAGCGCGCGCCCCCTGAGCCGGACGGACGTCGACGACACGATCGTCGGGGTGCGCCCCCTGGTCGACGGCGGCGACGACGTCTACACCTCGTCGCGCCGCTTCGATATCCGCAGCCACCGCGGGCAGGGCCTGGCGGGATTGTTCACGGTCACCGGCGGGAAATGGACCACCGGGCGTGCCATGGGGGAGAAGACGGTCGATGCGGTGATCAAGGAGAGCGGCGAAGCCCTGCCCCCGACCCGCTCCTTCGATTCCCGGAAACTGGCGCTGTCCACCTCCTTCGGTGATTACGCCACGGTCGCCGACTCCTTCGAGGCGGCGTCCCGCCGGCTGGCGGAGGTGGCGCTGCCCCGGCGGACCAGGGAGCACCTGGCGCGCCTCTACGGGACGGAACACGAACGGCTCCTGGAGCTGATTGCCGACGACCCCGCCCTCGCCCGACCGCTCGCGCCGGAGGGGGACTGCCGCGATGTCGCAGCCCAGGTCATCTACGCGGTGACCGGGGAGGCGGCCCGTACCTTGGCCGACGTCGTCGACCGGAGATTGACGCTCGGCACCCTCGGGCGGGTCAGGGGGACCGCCCTGACGACGGTGGCGGACCTCATCGCCCCGTTGCTCGGTTGGGACGAGTCGCGGAGCACCGCTGAGGTCCGCGCCTATCTGGTCGGGCAGGACTCCCGCTCCGCAGTGCTGGACGAGGCGTTCGGGGAGTTCTGAGGCGAGGTGAGGAAAGGTCGCACTATTTCCAGGCGTCCGTCATCGGCCCCCGCAGAGCATCGGCACCCCGGGCGCAGAGGGCCCAGTTCGACGTCAGCCGGCGGGATCCGACCCACCCCGCAGCGAGCGCATGGCGAACGGAGCCAGGAAGAATGGCATGAGAATCGCAGTTCCGGATCCATCCCCCTGCTTCATGCACAGCCGCGCTCGTGATGGCCGCCGCTGACAACCAAGGGGGTGGCCGCCGACCCATGCGACTGCTCCTGGGCCTTCTCCTGCTCGGCGTGCTCGCGGGAACGCTCGTGCTCTTCGGGCCCGGACTGCTCCGCAGCGTGCAGGAGGGGGACGGCCTGCTGCGATGGGGGCCAGCATGCCTGGTCGAGACCCCGGATGGAGAGGTCGGGCTCGATCGCGACGAGGCGAAGCTGGCCACCACGGCGGTGACGCTCTCGACCCGCGGGATCAAGGGGCCGGACACCTCCGGCATCGACGATGCGGTGTTGCGGCGGCTGGCCGAGGGGCCGCCCGGAGACGCCGGCCCGAGCTTGACCTGCCGTGGATCGACCGCCCGTGACCTGCCAGAACAACAACTGACCGACACAGGTCTGACACCGCGTGCCGAGCAGCTGCGGGAAGCCATGGCCGAGGTGTTCGGCGACCAGCCCCTGGGAGGGTTCGTACCCGGCGGCGTCGACCACGGCCACGGAACGGAGTCGACGCACTACGACGGACGCGCCATCGACGTCTTCTTCCGCCCGGTGACCGAGGAGAACCGACGCGAGGGGTGGATGCTGGCCCACTGGCTCATCGCGCATGCCGATGAGCTGCACATCCAGTACGTCATCTTCGACGACCGAATCTGGGGCACCCGCAGCTCGCGAGGGCAGTGGCGGGACTACGACGCGCCTGACCCCGGCAATGAGATCCTGCGCCACCTCGACCACGTTCACGTGGACGTGTTGCGTGGGGACCCAGCCAGTGATGAACGTCCCGCATCCGGATAAACCAACCGGACCCGGAGGGACATCCCCGCCGGGTAAGCGACGGCAGGGAGGCAGGGGGCAGGGGAAGGCAGGGGGTTTCACCGAGAACGCCGGAACGATCATTGAGGTGGCCAAGACGACAAACGTGCACCGCGTGCAGATCCACCTGTTGAGATAGTCGTCACCAGGGACCGAGACTCGCAGCCTCGTCCAAGCGGTGGGGGTGGCATGGCTTCCTGAACCCACCTCGAGGGGGCCAGGCGGCTGTGGCTACATGCGGCACGTTCAGGGAGGCTGCCCACCCCTGCACCGGTAACCTCAGAGAAATCTGAGGGGAGGTGTCGCGATATGGGGCAGAAGGACGTTCTTCGGGGATCGGCATGCCGGAAATCGATGTCAACCCGCAGGTCAGCGCCTCCCATAATTCAGATGACGCCAAACTGGCACCCGTCGGAGTGTTCTCCCCAGTGACAGTTCGGGGAGCCAGGAGTCATGTGCAGCTAGTTTGCGAGAGCGCGGTCCGGTCGAAAGGATGCATCATGACTCTATGAGCCTCGATGAGTTTCGCCTGATGACCTTCGACGTGGTCGGCACCTGCATTGACTTCGAAACCGGCATCAGTGACGCCGTCACCGCCCTCACCCGCAGCCGTGGCCATTCAGCCCCTGATCCGACGTCCGTGCTCGAGGCCTTTGGTCGAGCCGAAGACCACCAGCAACAACAAACCCCGGACATGCCGTTCACCCAGATGCTGGAGCCGATCTATCGGACCATGGCCCAGGAACTTGATTTTCCCGAAGAAGACGGCGATGCCGCCACATTACGGGGCTCCATCCCGTTCTGGCCGGCCTTCCCGGACGCGGTCGACGCGCTGTCGAGACTGAGAACCCGCTTTCGGTTGGTGGCCCTGACGAACTCTGACCGGTGGGCCCTGGAGCAGATGGCCGCAACCCTGCAGCAACCATTCCATGACGGGGTCACCGCTGAGGATGTGGGAGTGAACAAGCCCAGTCCGAGGGTCTTCGACTACTGCCGGGGCCGACAGAGTGCACATGGGTACCACCTGAGCGATATCCTGCATGTGGCACAGAGCCAATACCATGACATCGGCGTGGCCAAGAGTCTCGGTTACCAGGTCTGCTGGATCGAACGGCGCAGCCGGCAGGACGGCTGGGGCGCCACGCCAGCACCGGCGCAGACGACGACACCCGATTACCACTTCGCCTCCCTGGGTGAGCTGGCTGATGCCGCTGGAGTCTGACCTGAAGGCAGGGTTTCCATCCGTCGCCTCCAGGGACGCCGTCCCACGGCTCCCTGACTCAGAAGAGGCGGAGATGAACTACCTACCTGAGACATCTGTGCAGTCCTCAGAGGAAGACAGCAAAAGAGGCCCGTCATCGTCTTGTGGAGGAGATCACGCGGGGATAGTGATTCGGGTGGTCGAGCGCGGGGAACGCTGATCACGGTCACCGGCCGCAGAGGCCCGGCGTGGAAAAACGGACCCGTCCCCTGAGCGCTGTGGCCAGGTCAGCACTCGGTGATGTTGACCGGCAGGCCGAGGGTGGTCGCGAGTCCTCCGGTGGAGGTCTCCTTGTATTTGGTGAGCATGTCCCGGCCGGTCTCCGCCATGGTGTGCACGACCTCATCCAGGGTGACCCGGTTCGTGCCTTCGCCGAGTCTGGCCAGGCGAGCGGCGTTGATCGACTTCACCGCGCCGATGGCGTTGCGCTCGATGCAGGGGATCTGCACCAGCCCGCCCACCGGGTCGCAGGTCAGGCCGAGATTGTGCTCGAGGGCGATCTCTGCGGCATTCTCCACCTGGGCGGGGGAGCCGCCGAGCACCTCGCACAGGCCGGCGGCGGCCATCGCCGACGCCGAGCCAACCTCACCCTGGCAGCCGACCTCCGCACCGGAGATCGACGCGTTCTCCTTGACGATGATGCCCACGGCCCCTGCGGTGAGCAGGAACCGGCGCGCCTGGGTGGCGGTGAAGTCCCCGAGGAAGTCGCGGGCGTAGTGCATCACCGCCGGGATGATGCCGGCCGCCCCGTTGGTGGGAGCGGTGACCACCCGCCCGCCGGCGGCGTTTTCCTCGTTGACCGCCAATGCGTAGAGGTTGACCCACTCCATGGCTCCGAGCGCGTCACCGCGGGGACCGGCCTTCGCGGTGAGCAGCTGTTCGTAGAGCCGGGGAGCCCGCCGGGCCACCTGCAACCCGCCGGGCAGGATCCCGGAGGCGTCGATGCCGGAGGTCACGCACTGGCGCATGGTCCGCCACACCTCGTCCAGGTGATCGGAGACCACCTGGTAACCGCCCTCGGCCGCGTGGAGGAAGCCCTCGTTGGCCCGCATGATCTCGGAGAAGCTGAGGTCCTCGCGGGCGCAGTGGGCGAGCAGCTCCAGGCCGGTGGTGAAGGGGTAGGGGACCTCGGATTCGGCGCCGGCGGTCGCCGCTCCCCAGGGCAGCTTGGGGCCCCGGCCCAGGCGGGCGTCCAGATCCTCCCGGGAGAGGATGAAACCGCCGCCGACGGAGAAGTACTCCGCATCCTCGGCCAGAGTGGAACCGTCCACGTCGAAGGCGGTGAAGATGACGCAGTTGGGGTGTTCGGGCACCGGCTCGGGGTCGAAGGTGAACTCGTAGGCCAGTGAGCCTGCGGGACCGGCGATCTCGCCCGTGGCGGGGATGTCGTCGCCGTGGGCGGGTTGTGCGTCGTCGGGCACGGTCGTCGGTTCCCAACCGACCAATCCCAGGAGGACGGCGCGATCGGTGCCGTGTCCGCGGCCGGTGGACGCCAGCGAACCCCGCAGCGTGACGTGCACGCGGGCGGGCCATTGCCCGAGGGACTCGACGAAGGTGCGGGCCGCCCGCATCGGACCCATGGTGTGTGAGGACGACGGGCCGATGCCGATGCTGAACAGGTCGACGACGCTGACTGCCATGGCGGGGGCCTCCTCGAAAGGAACGGGGACCGGTGCGGTCCGGAAGCCCGAGAATAGTCGACCGGATTGACACATGACAGGAAAAAGCGGGGCCGTGGGGGATGTGGGTGCGCAGCTGCACCCATGAACGGAAAAGATCAAGGCCCGGAACCTGATTGAACAGGTTCCGGGCCTTCCATCGACTTCCCGGCCTACTGGCCGTCGTGTCCCTTCAGCAGCTGGGCGAAGGGGGTGAGGTTCTCCTCCGGGTCCACCCCGGTGCGTCGGCGACGGGTGCCCTGTCCCTCCGCGGTCACTCCACCGAGACCGCCGACGTGGCCGGATTCGGTGACCATGAGTTCGGCGAGTTCACCGGCGGCACGGGCGATGCGGGTCTCGAAGGCCGCGCCCTGCTCGGTGCCCCAGTCCTCGGTGGCGGCGAACAGTCCGGTGGGCACCACCACGGCGCGCAGGTAGCTCAGCAGCGGGCGCAGCGCGAAGTCGAGCACGAGGGCATGCCGGCCGGATCCCCCGGTCGCGGCGATGATCGTCGGCATGCCGTTGAGGGCGTCGGCGTCGAGCACGTCGAAGAAGGTCTTGAACAGTCCGGAGTAACTGGCCTTGAAGACCGGGGTCACGGTGATCAGGCCGTCGGCGGCTGAAACGCGCTTCTTGGCCTCGTCGAGCGCGGGTGAGGACATGCCGGTGGTCAGTGCCCGACCGAGGTCGTTGACCAGGTCACGGAGCTCAATGACCTGCACGTCGAGGGATTCGCCGCGGGTGCTGACCGCCGTGGACACGGCGTCGGCGATGGAGTCGGCGACCTGACGGGTTGTGGAGGGGGTGGACAGTCCGGCGGTGATGACGGTCAGGGTGCGCATGGTGGGGCGGGCTCTCCTTGGTCGGTGCTTCGGATGCGGGGCTCTGTGTTTTCCAACTGGCGGCGGCGGGGCCGGTATTCCCTTGACGGTCCGTGCCGGTCAGGCCTCGACGTCGCCGGCGGGCTGGACCTGGTGGTGCGGGTGGTCCGGGTTGGCCTTCAGGGTGGCGTGGGTCGGCGGGTTGGAAGGCACGTGATCGGGACGGCGGGCCTCCATGCGGCGACGGACCTCCGGCACGACCTGGGCGCCCAGGATCTCGATCTGCTCGAGGACCATCTCCAGTGGCAGACCGGCGTGGTCCATGAGGAACAGCTGGCGCTGGTAATCGCCCACCCAGTCGGCGAACTCCATGGTGCGCTCGATGACCTGCTCGACGGTGCCGACGGTCAGTGGGGTCATGGAGGTGAATTCCTCCAGGGAGGGGCCGTGGCCGTAGACCGGGGCGTTGTCGAAGTAGGGGCGGAAGGTCTTCTTTGCCTCGGCCTCGGTCTCACCGATGAACACCTGGCCACCCAGGCCCACGACCGCCTGGTCGGCACGGCCGTGGCCGTACTTCTCGTAGCGGCGGCGGTAGATGTCGACCATCTTCGCCGTGTGCTCCTTGTTCCAGAAGATGTTGTTGTGGAAGAAACCGTCGCCGTAGTAGGCGGCCTGCTCGGCGATCTGCACCGAGCGAATGGAGCCGTGCCACACGAACGGCGCGACGTCGTCAAGCGGCCACGGGGTGGAGGTGTAACCCTGCAGCGGGGTGCGGAACTGCCCCTGCCAGTTGACGACCTTCTCGCGCCACAGGCGGCGCAGCAGGTGGTAGTTCTCGATCGCCAGGGGGATGCCCTGGCGGATGTCCTTGCCGAACCACGGGTAGACCGGACCGGTGTTGCCGCGGCCCATCATCAGGTCCACGCGACCGCCCGACAGGTGCTGGAGGAAGGCATAGTCCTCGGCGATCTTCACCGGGTCGTTGGTGGTGATCAGGGTGGTCGCCGTCGACAGGTGCAGGTGCTTGGTCTGTGCGGCGATATAGGCCAGGTGAGTGGTGGGGGAGGACGGCACGAAGGGCGGGTTGTGGTGCTCACCCGTGGCGAAGACGTCCAGGCCCACCTCCTCGGCCTTCAGCGCCATCTGCGTCATCGCGTGGATGCGCTCGCCCTCGGTGGGGGTGGTGCCGTTGGTGGGGTCGGTGGTGACGTCGCCGATGGTGAAAATGCCGAACTGCATGGTCGTGATTCTCCTGGGTCCGATGGCTCTGATGTTGATGTGTCACCAACTATAGCGCAGCTCCCTAATTTTGTACAGCCCCGTGCTTATCACCGCCCGCGCGGGCAGCACAGGTATCACCGTCATTCCCACCCAGCGGATCAGCTGGCCCGCCTAG
>CAYSIP010000104.1:0-8900 GCA_964431055.1 uncultured Corynebacterium sp.
GACGGCGTCAGCCTCGGCGTCCAGACCGGCGACCGCATCGGCGTCGTCGGCCTCAACGGCGGCGGCAAGACCACCCTGCTGGAGGTCATGACGGGCATCGAACCGCCGGACGGGGGACGGGTCTCCCACAACTCGAACCTGCGCATGGCCGTGGTCACCCAGCGCGCCGAGCTCACCGACACCGACACCATCGCCGACGTCGTGCTCGCCCCGCTCGGCCTCCAGACCTTCGAATGGGCCTCCGACGCCAAGGTCCGGGAGGTCCTCGGCGGGCTCGGCGTGGCCGAACTCGGCCTCGACACGCAGGTCGGCGGATTGTCCGGTGGTGAGCGCCGCCGCGTCAACCTGGCCGCCGCGCTGGTGCGCGACCTCGACCTGATCATCCTCGACGAGCCGACCAACCACCTCGACGTCGAGGGTGTGCAGTGGCTCGCCGAACACCTGCTCTCCCGCCGGTTGACCATCGTCGTGGTCACCCACGACCGCTGGTTCCTCGACACGATCGCCACCCAGACCTGGGAGGTCCATGACGGCACCGTCGACATCTACGAGGGCGGCTACAACGACTGGACCTTCGCGCGGGCCGAGCGCGCCCGCCAGTCCGACGCCATGGAACAGCGCCGCCGCAACCTGGCCCGCAAGGAACTGGCCTGGCTGCGCCGCGGCGCCCCCGCCCGGACCTCCAAGCCGCGCTACCGCATCGAGGCCGCCGAGGCACTGATCGCGGACGTTCCGGCGCCCCGCGACCGGGTCGAACTCATGGCGTTCTCCCGCTCCCGCCAGGGCAAGGTCGTCATCGAGCTCGAGGACGCCCGCATCGAATCCCCCGACGGCCGCATGCTCGTCGACCAACTGACCTGGCGGCTGGCGCCAGGTGAGCGCATCGGCCTGGTAGGGGTCAACGGCTCCGGCAAGACCACGCTGCTGCGCGCACTGGCGGGTGACCACCCACTGGCCTCCGGCAAACGCATCGAGGGCCAGACCGTGCGCCTGGGTTGGCTGCGCCAGGAACTCGACGACCTCGACCCGAACCTGCGCCTGCTCGAGGCGGTGGAGGAGGTGGCCACCTACGTCCAGCTGGGGGACAGGGATCTGTCCGCCTCCCAGCTGGCCGAGCGGCTCGGATTCTCCGCCAAGCGCCAGCGCACGCCCGTCGGCGATCTCTCCGGTGGCGAGCGCCGCCGCCTGCAGCTCACGCGCGTGCTCATGGCCGAGCCGAACGTGCTGCTGCTGGACGAGCCGACCAACGACCTGGACATCGACACGCTCCAGGAGCTGGAGTCGCTGCTCGATTCCTGGCCCGGCACCCTCGTGGTGATCTCCCACGACCGCTACCTCATCGAGCGTGTCGTCGACACCACGTGGGCGCTGTTCGGCGACGGGGGCCTGACCAACCTGCCCGGCGGCATCGAGGAATACCTGCGCCGGCGCGTGGCCATGGCGGAGGCCGAGGGCGGTGGCGTGCTCGACCTGGGCGAGAAGAAGACCACCGACGGGGAACCCGCCGAAGTCCCTGTGCAGCCGGGGCTGAGTTCGCAGGAGGAGCGCGAACTCCGCAAGCAGATGAACGCCCTGGAACGTAAGATGAGCAAACTGGATCCGAAGATCGAGAAACTCACCGCCGAGATGGCCACCGCCGCGGAGGCCATGGACACCGGGAAGCTCACCGACCTCGACGCCCGGTTGCGTGAACTCAACGACGAACGCGAAGGCTACGAGATGGAGTGGCTCGAGGTGGGGGAGAAGCTGGAGGACAACTGATGACCGGTGCCGGCGAGTCCGCCTGGATCCGTCTCTGGAACCGCTGGCACCTGCATCCCTGGGGGCTGATCGGCGCGACGATCATGTTCGCCCTGGGACTGACCCCCTCCCTGTTGCCGCGCGACTGGTTCTACCAGGGCCTGGTCTCCGGACTGGCCGCCGGCATCGGCTACGGCCTCGGCCGGGTGACGCACCTGGTGTGGGCGCGCTGGCTGCACGAGCGGTTCGGCCCGCGCCTGCGCCACCGGTTGGACGAGTTGTCCGACCGCGCCCGCGCGATGCTGGAACTGGCGTTGACCGGCGTCAGTCTCCTGTGGCTGGTGGGCATGGTCGCCGCGTCCCTGCGCTGGCAGCGCGGCATCGCGGAACTGACCGGGGCACGTGCCGAGAGTCTATGGGAATACCTGCTGGTCATTCCCGTCGGCGCCGTAGTGTTCCTGGCCATGCTCCTCCTGGGCCGCGGCCTGCGGTGGCTCGCCCGGTGGTTGTCGGACCGGGTGCCCAACAGGTTGCGGCCCTCGGTCCGGGGGGTGATCGCCTGGCTGGCGGTGACCGTGGCCGTCGTCTTCCTCGTCGAACAGGCCATCCCGGGCACCATCGTGCGCGTCGGCGAGCGGGTGTTCTCCACCCGCTACGCCACACCCGAGGGAGGAACCACCCCGCCGACCAACCCGGAGCGCTCCGCCTCCCCGGGCTCCCACGTCGACTGGGACGGGGTGGGCACCTACGGCTCCCGTTTCCTCAACCAGGGACTCGACGCCGATGAGCTCACCGGGCTGACGGGGCGCCCCGCGCGGGAACCGATCCGGCTGTACGCGGGCATCGGCAACGAACCCACCCACGAAGACCGCGCCGCGCTGATCATCGACGAGCTCGAGCGCACCGACGCCACGGAACGCGAGGCGCTGCTGCTGGTGGTGACCACCGGCACCGGCTGGGTCAACCCCCAGACCGCCCAAGCCTTCGAATTGCTCTACGACGGGGACACCGCGGTCGTCGCCGCCCAGTACTCCGCCATGCCCTCGCCCCTGCACTTCCTCGCCGGCGGGGAGGAGGTGCGTGGCGCGGGACGGGAGTTCGTCACCCCCCTCGTCGACTGGTGGAACGCCCTGCCGGAGGATGAACGTCCCAAGCTTTACCTCTACGGCGAATCACTGGGTTCGACCGGCATCGAGGCGGCGTTCTCCGGCATGCGCGACATCGCGAACTCCGTCGACGGCATCCTGCTCACCGGCCCGCCGCGGTTCAATCCGCTGCACACCCAGTTCACCGAGCGCCGCGACCTCGGCAGCACGGCTGTGGCGCCGGAGTACTCGGGTGGCCTGGTCGTCCGCTTCGCCAACCACGTGGAGCACATCCGCAGTTGGGCGGGGGAGTCCCCGGAGGACTGGGGGCCGACCCGCATGCTCTACGTCCAGCGACCCTCCGACCCGGTGGTCTGGTGGACCCCGCGGCTGATCCTGCGGGAACCCGCCTGGCTGGCCGAACCCGCCGGGCACGACCGCCTGCCGGCCATGCAATGGCTGCCGTTCATCACCTTCCTGCAGGTCTCCGCGGATCTGCCCGTCAGCCAGAACGTCCCCGACGGACACGGCCACAACTACGGCGACGTGATGCTCGACGGGTTCGCCGCCATCGCGGGACCCGGGCGCTTCACGACGGCCGACGTGGACCGGATTGAGCCCCTGCTGGAAGAAGCTCTCGAGCTCAGCGACGACCGGCGCTGGGACTGACTCCCTGGAAGCATCCGGGAAGCAGTGGTGTCCTGCTCGGGGAGAGCATGTTCCCTTCCCCGGGCAGGACACCACCACGATCAGGCCTCCATGAGCGCACCAGGGCCGAGGAAAACGCCACCCAGAGTCCCGGGCCTGGGGGAAACGAGAATCCCTGGAATCGCTACACTTGTTGACATGATCCTCATCAACGTCCGTTTCCGTCCCCGCCCCGAATACGTCGAGAACTTCCGTGAGAAGGTCGCCTCCTACACCGAGGCCACCCGTGCGGAGGAGGGTTGCCTGTTCTTCGACTGGTCCCGCAACACCGACGACCCCAACGAGTACCTCCTGCTCGAGGGGTTCAAGGACGACGGTGCCGAGGCCCACGTGCAGTCCCAGCACTTCAAGGACGCCGCCGAGATGTTCCCGGAGATTCTGCTGGAGACCCCGCAGATCATCAACACCCTCATCGAGGGCAAGACCGAATGGGACCGCATGGCCGAGTTCCAGATCAAGTAGGAACCTGCTGGCCCTCGGCCTGCTTCTGCCGTCAAGCACCGGTCGCGGTAGTCTTTCCACCATGGCCAAGAATGACCCGGAGCAGAGCAGCCGACCGCCGAAACTCTCCCGCGAAGCGTATGAGGCGGAGCTGAAACGTCTGCAGGCCGAACTCGTCGACATGCAGCAGTGGGTCGTCGAGACCGGTGCCCGCGTGGTCATCATCATGGAGGGCCGTGACGCCGCCGGCAAGGGCTCGGCGATCAAACGCATCACCCAGTACCTGAACCCGCGCACCGCCCGCATCGAGGCGTTGCCCAGGCCCAGCTCCCGGGAACAGGGCCAGTGGTACTTCCAGCGGTACGTGGAGAAATTGCCCACCGCCGGTGAAATCGTCATCTTCGACCGCTCCTGGTACAACCGCGCCGGCGTCGAGCGGGTCATGGGCTTCTGCACCTCCCAGGAGTACCGCCGCTTCCTGCACCAGGCCCCCATCTTCGAGCGGTTGCTCGTCGAGGATGGCATCCTGCTGCGCAAATACTGGTTCTCCGTGTCCGACGAGGAGCAGGTGCGCCGCTTCCGTGACCGGCTGGATGATCCGTTGCGCCGCTGGAAACTTTCGCCCATGGACCTGCAGTCGATCACCCGGTGGGAGGACTACTCGCGGGCCAAGGACGAGATGTTCGTCCACACCGACATCCCCTCCGCGCCCTGGTACACCGTGGAGAGCGAGGACAAGAAGCGCTCGCGCATCAACGTCATCTCGCACCTGCTGTCGACGATCCCGTACGAGAAGATCGACCGGCCGATGCCGGAGATCCCGGACCGGCCGAAAACCTCCGCCGGTTACGAGCGTCCGCCCCGCCGCGAATTCCGCTATGTGCCCGACGCCGCCGCCCGCCTGGAGAAGGACGCCCCGAAGAAAACCGGGAAAAAGGGCAAGGCAGGCAAATCCGGCAGGAAGCAGTAACTCCGGTCGTTACATCCCCAGCATCTGCCGCAGCACGGTGATCACGCCGCCCTCGGTGTTGGGTGGGGCCACCTTGTCGGCGATCTGCAGGATCCGGGGGTGGGCGTTCTCCATCGCGTAGGCGGTGCCCGCGGTCTCCAGCAGTTCGAGATCGTTGAGGTAATCGCCGAAGGCGAGAGTCTGGGACCGTTCCAGCCCGAGCACGTCCCGCAGTTTCGCGAAGGCCCGGCCCTTGTCGGCCGCCGGATTCATGATGTCGATCCACTGCCTGCCGGAGACCACCACGTTGCTGTCCCCGGCGGCGGGCCGGAGGATGGGCAGGCCGGTGGTCTCCGCGTCGCCGTGGGTGAACACCGCCAATTTGACCACGTCCTCTGCGACGCGTTCATGCTGGTCATCGATCATGGTCGTCGCGTGGTAGTACTTGTTCACTTCATCCGAGGTGTCCGGATGGGTCCACGGGTCGAGATAGGCCATCTGCGGGGTGCACAGCACCAGGTCCATGCCGGCGTCCGCGGCACGCACGGCGTCGATCACCGAGTGCACCACCTGCTGGTCGAGCGGGGTGGTGGAGACGATCTCCCCGCGGTGCTGAACCACGGTGCCGTTCTCCGCAATATAGGTGTCCGGCTCCATCTCACCGGCGAACATGTCGCGCAGGGTCACCAGCTGACGCCCCGAGGCCGGGGCGAGGGTGATTCCGCGGTCACGGGCCTCGGCGAGGACCTCCCAGAATCCCGCCGGGATCTTCCCGTCGCCGTCGAGCAGGGTGCCGTCCATGTCGAGGGCGATGAGACGGTAATCCATGCGGGTCCTTTCCACCGGGCCGCGATGCCGGGCCCGGAGTTGGGTGATGTGGAACACTATGCGTATGACCACGCAAAATGACAGGCCTGTACTCGTATCCGTCCGCCAGACTACCGGAGTGTTGGAACTCAGCCGTCCGAGAGCGCTGAACTCCCTGAACCCGGAGATGATCGACATCATCGCCAAAACGCTCGACTCCTGGCGTGACGACGACCGCGTCACCCAGGTGCTCGTCGTGTCCAACTCCCCGAAGGGTTTCTGCGCAGGAGGCGACGTCCGCCACGCCCGCGAACAGATCCTCGCCGGGGACGCGGACGGCGTCGACGACTTCTTCCGCACCGAGTACGCGGTCAACCATCTCATCTCGGAATATCCGAAGCCCTATGCCACGATCATCGACGGCGTCGTCATGGGTGGCGGACTGGGGATCTCCGCCCACGGCTCCCACCGGATCATCACCGAGAAGGCCTTCGCCGCCATGCCGGAAATGGCCATCGGCTACGTCACCGACGTCGGAATGTCGTGGCTGTTCCAGCGCACCGGACCGGCCTCCCCGGCCCTGGGCGCCTTCCTCGGCCTGACCGGTTACCGGCTCACCCCGGCCGACATGATCTGGGCGGGGGTGGCCACCCACCACGTCGACGGTGAACTCGTCCCCGCCCTGATCGACACCATCGTGACCGAGGGCATCGACGCCGCCCTGGCCGAGTACGCCTCCCACCCGGCGGGGGAGCCGGAGCTGGCCGACATGCTCGACGATATTGAGGCCACCTTCGGCCATGACACCTGGGCGGAGATCGACGCCGCGCTGAATTCCCACACCAACCCCGAATTCGCCACCCGGGTCCGCGAATTCATGGCCGCTGCCAGCCCCACGGCTGTCGTCGCCGCCGCGGAGCTGTTCACCGCCAACCGCACCGCCGCCGACCTGCGTGCCGGACTGGACAATGAGGAGCGGCTCGGTGAGCTGGTCCGCCGCTGCCCCGATTTCGTTGAGGGGGTGCGCGCCGTGCTCGTGGACAAGACCCGCGACGCAGCTTTCGAACCGGCGACCGCCGCGGGGATCGACCCTGCGCCATTCCGCGCCGTCCTCTCGTGACGGCAGGGGTCACGGAGGAACTGCGGCCCGTCCCCTGGGGCTGGTACCACGGGCTCGGCCTCGTCCTCGTGGTGGCGTTCGTCACGGTGTGGTGGGGGTTCGACTCCATCCCGGATCCCATGCCGGTGCACTGGGGACCGGACGGGCGGGCCGACGGATTCGCGGACAAATCACTTGCCGCGGCCTTTGCGTTGGTGGGCCTGGGGCCCGCGATCGTGCTGGTCACCGGGGCAGGGTCTGCGGCGCTGATCCACTCCCAGGCCCGTACCGAGCCGCGGACCCTCACCGACACGGAGATCAACCGGCGTCGGCTCGGATCTAACCTGCAGCAACCGACGCTGGGTGGACTGATGTTCGCGCTCGGCTCCCTGATGACGGCTGGAATCGCCGGATCCCTGCTGGGCTGGCTGGGTGGGGCGCCCATGACCGTGTTTCTGCTCGGCGGGGTGCTCGTCCTCCTTGGCTGGTTCTTCCTGCGCCTGCGCCGCAACGGGCGGATCCTCGACGAGACTTATCCCCCGGAGGACCCGGGGCAGCGGTTGAAGTGGGGGATGTTCTACTTCAATCCGGACGACGAACGCGCCGTCATCGACCTGGAGGGCGGCAGCATGACCACGTTCAACTTCGCCCGGCCCGGCGCGTGGGGCATCCTGGCGGGGATCCTGGCGCCGGTGATCCTCGTGGTGGTGTTGGCGGTGGCGGCGGGCTGATCCTATCCGGCGGGCGTCGGATAGGCGGTCACGCCGGCCGGGCCGAAGGAGACGGTGATCCGTTCCCCGTCGCCCGGCAGGGGGATGACCGCACCGTCGGTGGCGTGCACCAGGTGTACGCCCCGGTAGCCGGCATAGGAATCCACGGCCCGGCGTAGGTCGAGGGAGGTGTCCGCGGGGGCCTGCAGAGTGGCGAGCAGGGCCTGCGCCGTCGGTGGGGGCAACCGGAGGGCCTCGGCGTCGAGCAGCACGACGCCGGTCGTCTGTTCATTGAGCGTCACCTGCGCGTGGGTCCACAGGCCGGTCACCGGCTTGGCGACGTCGACCAGGTTCAGGCGTCGCGCCTGCTCCACCGACATCCGGGGCCGGAAGAGCGCCGGGATGCCGTGATCGAGGCCGAAGCGCTCCAACCCGCCGATCAGCTGAATGGACGGGGAACCGGTGAGCTGGGAGTCCGCCCACGCCCACGTCCAGGTGTCCCCGGTGACCGTGGCGATGACCTGTGCCCGGGCATGCAGGGCGCCGGTGGAGACATTCCGTCCGGAGGTGACCTCGGCCTGCGCCTGCGCCAGATCGAGGCGCACCCGGGTGTCGGGGAACAGTCCGTCGAGCAGCAGCTGGTGTTCCGCGGAGTGGTAGAGCGCGTCGGCGCGCACGTCATCGATCCGCATGCCGCCGGCGAGGTCCAGGACCTGGCCGTCGCGCAGGGTCAAAGCGATGCGCTCGGCGCCGTCGGACAGCGTGACGCTCTCCGCGTCCTCCCACAGACCCAACCCACGGAAGGCGGCGAAACCCAGCAGCGCGCGGCGGGTGTCGAACCGTTCCTCGAGCATCCGGATCCCGCTGATCAATGCCTGTCGCAGCGGACCCTGCGGCGGGGTGTCGGACAATGCGACGACGGAGGCGGCGGACTCGTCATGGGGCGCCAGCAGCACGGGAACGTTGCCGGCCAGGGTGCGTGCCGCACGGATGAGGTCGTCGGTGACCGGCTGAGTGCCGTGCAGTTCCGCGATGTCGAAACCCTCGTTGCGGGTGGTCGCCCAGGTCCACCCCCCGTCACGGATGACCGCCAACCGCACCCCGTGGGCCGGGACGGGATCTCCGGTGCGTCCGTGCAGGCGGACGTCGACGGGCGCATCCGCAGTGAGCTCCGATTCATGGACGCCGGGGGAGGGGCCCGTGAACTCCACACCGGTGACCGGGCCGAAACTCGCCCCTACGGCGGCGTCGATATCCGCCTGGGCGATCACCCCATCGGTGATGACATCGAGGAGGGAGCTGGGGTGGGGCAGTTCCATGACGTGATGAAACCTTTCCGGTGGGACGGGTAGAGGAATAGA
>CAYSIP010000105.1:0-8763 GCA_964431055.1 uncultured Corynebacterium sp.
TGCCGCTGCGCAACTACTTCCAGGGCCGCTCCGAGATCGCCCGCCTCAACGAGTCGATCGCGGCGAAGGAACTGGAACGGGGGATGCTCGCCGAGGAGATAGAGCGCTACAGCGACGAGGCTTTCATCCGTGAGGAGGCCCGCCGCCGCCTCGGTCTCGTCCAACCCGGGGAGACCGCCTTCCGCATCATCGACCCCGCCATGGAGCACGACTCGGCGACCATCACCTCCGACGACGATGAGCAGGAGTCGCGCGTCTGGTACGAGGTGCTGTGGGATTCGATCGCCGTCCCGCCCGAGCCCGGACCGGAGGAATCCGAGATCAAGATGCCGCTGCTGCCACCGGAGGGTGAGCTCCCCGAGAACGGGGCGCCGGAGGGCGAACCGCCGGCTGATCCCGCAGCTCCCGCCGGTCCGGTGGCCGAGTAGCGGCGGCGGTAGCGCGCCCGTGATCCGCTCGTGAGACAATGACGCCCATGAGTGTCACTGAAACAGAGTTGGCTGTCGTCGCCGAGCAGCTGGGACGCGAGCCGCGTGGAGTTCTCGAGATCTCCTACCACTCGCCGGATGGCGCGCCGGGTGTCGTGAAGACGGCCCCGAGGCTGCCAGACGGCACCCCGTTTCCCACCCTCTACTACCTCACCGACCCCCGACTGACCGCCGAGGCATCGCGCCTCGAGGTCGCGCACGTCATGAAGTGGATGGAGGCCCGCCTGGCCAAGGACAAGGCGCTGGCCGCCGATTACCTGGCCGCCCACGAGCACTACCTGGCCGAGCGTAACGCCCTCGAGGACCTGGGCACCGACTTCTCCGGCGGCGGCATGCCCGACCGGGTGAAGTGCCTTCACGTGCTCATCGCCTACGCACTGGCCGAAGGCCCCGGACGTTTCCGCCTGGGCACCGAGGCCGTGGCCCTGGCGGCCTGGCACGGGCAGCTGCGCGGCACCGCCATCCCGGAGGACTGGCCCACGGTCGAGGAGCTCGGCATCGACCCGGGGGAGTTCGATTTCAGCAACGCGGGGGTGAACTAGATGACCCGGGTAGCGGCCGTCGACTGCGGCACCAACTCCATCCGCCTGCTCGTCTGCGACGTCCAGGGTTCCCAGACGACCGAGATCCACCGCACCATGGAGATCGTCCGCCTCGGCAAGGGCGTCGACGCCACGGGTGAACTCGACCCCGAGGCCATCGAGCGCACCCGCGTGGCGCTCGAGCGCTTCGTCGGGATCATGGAGTTCGAGGAGGTCAAGGCCGTGCGCATGGTGGCCACCTCCGCCACCCGGGACGCGGCGAACCGCGAGGTCTTCTTCGACATGACCGGTCAGCTGCTGGGACGCATCGCTCCCGGCGCCCGGGCCGAGGTCATCAGCGGTGAAGAGGAGGCGCGCCTGTCCTTCCGGGGCGCTATCACCGACATCGACGCCAGCCGTGAGCCGTTCTGCGTCATCGACCTCGGCGGCGGATCCACCGAGTTCGTCGTCGGCACGGCCGACGGTCAGCTGCTGGGCACCCACTCCTCCCAGATGGGGTGCGTGCGGGTGACCGAGCGCATCATGCGTTCCGACCCGCCCACCGCGACCGAGGTGGAGATCGCCCGCGAGTACGTCGCCGAACGTCTCGCGGACGTCGAGAAGATCGTGCCCATCGCCGAGGCCGCCACCTTCGTCGGCTGTGCCGGCACCTTCACCACCCTCTCCGCGCTGGCGCAGGGGCTGGAGACCTACGACCCCGTGGAGATCCACGGCTCGGAGCTGCGTTTCGACGCTCTGCGACTGATGACCAAACACCTCATCGAGACGTCCTCGGCCACCCGCGCACTCAACCCGGTCATCCACCCGGGCCGCGCCGACGTCATCGGCGGCGGCAGCGTGATCGTCGACGGAATCATGGAGATGATCGAACGCAACACCAGCGCCGACACCTTCGTCATCTCGGAGAAGGACATCCTCGACGGCATTATCGGTGAACTCGCGGACGAGCTGCACCGAGGTCGTGTGTAAGACCGGGAAGCCGGTGCCCTAAACTCTTGTCCGGGCACCAACCCACCAGCCCCCATAGCCCAATTGGCAGAGGCAGCCGACTTAAAATCGGCCCAGTCTGGGTTCGAACCCCAGTGGGGGCACCACCAACCGTCGCGTGGTTCTGCGCCGGGACTGCCCCTCCGTCCTGACCGCGGTCAGGTGATCGAGAACCCGGTGAACAACTCCCGGACCTGGTCGGTCAGCAAGGGATCCGGGCCGTCGACCTCCGCGCCTGGAACGACGTCACTGATCGGCAGGGCGGCCACCGGGCCAGGCGGCAGTCCGGACTCCTCACGCCACCGTGCGACCTGTACACCGGAAGCCACGTACACGATGCGGCCGAGACCCACCCAGCCGTGCGCGGCCGCGCACATGGGGCCGTGCTCGCCAGAGGTGTAGACGGTCGCCGTGCGGCGTTGTTCAGGGGTCAGGTTCTCCGCCGCCCAACGGGCGATCGCGAATTCCGGGTGGCGGGTGTTGTCCCCGCCGGAGACGTGGTTGTGGTCGGCGAAGAGTTCGGTGTCATCGGCGCCCACCAACACCGAGCCGAAGGGTTCATCCCCCGCGCGTTTCGCCTCCCGGGCCAGGTCAACGGCCCGGGCCAGCCACTGTCGGTCACTGCCACTGATAGCCATGGCCGCCAGGGTAGACGGGAACCGCATCCGGGGAATGTCTCTACCATCGGGGGCATGAGAATTTTCGGCTTCACCCGGCACGGCGGCCCCGAGGTTGCCTCGTTCATGGATGTCCCTGAGCCCGTCGCAGGACCCGGCCAGGTGCTCATCGAGATGCTCGCCACCTCCGTCAATCCCGGCGATCTGAGCACCCGGGAGGGAAGGAACACCTTCGAGGTCATTTTCCCCATGGCCATGGGCCGGGAGGCCGCCGGGCGGGTGCTGGCGCTCGGGGAGGGCGTCGACCACGTCGCCGAGGGGGGCCTGGTCTTCGGTTCCGCGGCCTCAGGACACGGCAGTTTCGGGGAGCAGGTGCTCCTCGACGCCGCGTCGACCACCCCCATCCCGGATGGTCTCGACGTCATTTCGGCGACCTGCATCCCGGTGGCCTACGCCACCGCCTATGACGTCCTCGACCATCTGGGCCTGGCGCGCGGCCAGACGATGGTGGTCATCGGGGCGGGCGGGGGAGTGGGCACCGCCATCACCCCGCTCGCACGCGCCCGGGGCATTCAGGTGGTGGGGGTGGCCTCGGCCCGCAAACACGACCTGGTCACCAGACTGGGGGCGATCCACGTGGAATCCGGTGCGGGCTGGGTGGACCGGGTACGCGCGGTCGTCGGGAAACCGGACGCGCTCTTCGACCTGGTCGGAGGGGAAGTCCTGGCGGAGGGGGCGGAGCTGATCCATGACCCCGACGCGTTGATCAGCGTCGCCGACCCGGGGCAGGCCGGTGAGCTCGGCGGTTCCGGCATCGAACGCCGCCGCACCCGGCAGATCTACGGGCAGGTGGCCCGGATCCTGGCGGAGGGCCAGGCGGAGGTGACCATCGGCCGGGTGCTGCCGTTCACCGACGCCGAGCACGCCGTCGCGATCGTCGAGGACGGCCACGCGGAGGGCAAGATCGCTCTGACCGCGCACTCCTGAGATTCCGGGGAAAGCGCCGCCTTTTCCACAGAAGCTTAAGAGTCAACCCCAGATTAAACCGCAGTGGCCGGTTCCAAGTTGTTCTCAGTCGTGCAGGGCTCCCCTCCCACGCACCGTTTCCCGAGAGGATCCCGGAGCACCATGAACCCACATTTTCTGCGTTCCCGCTTCATCAGATCAACCCCGGCCGTCATCGACGAGGCCGACCCCGGAACCCGCGCCTTCGAAGGCCGCGCCCTTGACCTGCCCGACGAGGACATCGAGGACCAGGGGCTGGCGTTCGATCTCGGAATGGTCCTCAGCCGCCGGGGTTTTCTCGGGGCATTGGGCGTCGGGACGGGCTCACTGGCACTGGCCGCCTGCGCACCCTCAGGCAACTCATCCACGGCCGCGGCCACGTCGATGCCCGCGGCTACCGCGGACACAGCGGCCACCGCGACCGTCGAGACACCCTCCGAGACGGCCGGGCCCTACCCGGGGGCGGTTCCAACGGCCCCGACGTGCTCGACGGTCAGCGGCATCGAACGCGGGGACCTGACCACCGGCATCGGTGGGGGAGAGACCGTGGAGGGAGTGCCGGTGACGTTGACCATGACGCTGAAAGATCTGGCCGTCGACGGCGCACCCTACGCAGGGGCGGCGGTACGTATGGCACGGCGACGGGCGGGGACGGTGCTCCATGTACCCCGCGGAGGTGACCGACCAGACCTGGCTTCGGGGCGTCCAGATCGCCGACGCCGACGGCCGCGTCACCTTCCGCACCATCGTCCCCGGTTGCTACCCGGGTCGCTGGCCGCACGTCCATTTCGAGGTATTCCCCGACGCCGCCTCGATCACCGACGCGGCGAACAACGTGCTGACCTCCCAGATCGCGCTGCCGGAGGAGATGAGCGGGGACGTCTACGCCACGGCGGGTTACGACGGATCGACGGGCGACCTCGCCGCCATCACCCTGGCCGAGGACAACGTCTTCTCGGACGGGTGGGAGCGCCAGACGCCGCAGTACGCCGGTGATCCGACGCGCGGGCACACGGTCAGCATCGATGTGGCCGTCGATGCGCGGACCGAACAGGCAGTGGCGGGTATGCCTCCCGGCGGAATGGGCGGTCCGGGCGGGATGGGATCTCCCACCGGCCCGCCACCGGGCATGCCGACCCTGCCGTGAGCTAGTCGTCGCGGCGTGCGGTGACCCGGTCGAGCTCCCGCTCGATGGTGGGCCACAGCTGGTCCAGCATGTAATCCCAGGTGACCACCCCGAGCACCGGTTCCGTGACATCCCCCGACAGGACGACCGCCAACTGCTTATTCTCCGCGCGCATCAAGTCCAGCGCCTGCTGGAGGGTGGTCTCGGAGGACAGGGTGAGCGCGGTACGTGACAGCTCCGCCGCCGGGGTGTCGCCCGACGTCAGGAGGGTGTCGCGCACATGCACGATGCGGGGCTCCGACCAGGTGGGGTCGTTGAGCAGGATCCGCAGGTCACCGGATTTCTGCGCGGCGACCTGTGCCTCCACGACCGTTGCGGTGGCCGGCAGGGTCACCGGAGTGTTCTTCGGCTGCTTCGCGACCTCCCCGACCGTCGCGCGCTCGAGCTCGATGATTCCCGCGATCTGGGAGGCGGAGACGTCGTCGAGTGCCCCGCTGTCGCGGGAGTGCTCCACCAGGGCTCGCAGCGTCTCAGCGTCGTAGCCACTCGCTGCGGCACGATCCACCGGTTCTTCACCGGCGGCCTTCACCAGTCCGTTGGCTATCCGGTTGATCCAGGTCAACAGTGGGCGGAACATGGTGATGAAACCGCGGGCGGGCAAGGCGATGAACCGCAGCGCCGACTCAGGGTGGGCGATGGCCCAGGACTTCGGGGCCATCTCACCGACCACCAGGTGCAGGAACGTCACCACGAACAGGGCGAGGATGAAGGAGATGGCGTCGGTCGCGCCCGGCGGGATGGGCAGGAGTTCGAACACGGGCATCAGGGAATGGTGCACCCACGGCTTGGTGATCGCACCGAGCGCGAAGGTGCTGACGGTGATGCCCAGCTGGGCGCCGGCGAGCATGATGGTCAGTTCGTTCATGCTGCGCAGACCGGCGCGGGAGGCGGCGGAGGTTTCGGCGGTCTCCTCCAACCGGTGACGGCGGGCGGCCAACAGCGAGAACTCGATGATGACGAAGAAGGCCGACAGGGCGATCAGGAGGATCGTTGCGGGCAGGGCTATGTACCACTCAGTCATGACCTACCGGCCCTCCCTGATGTCCTGGTCGATGTCGGAACCGGCCGCGTGTGAGCCGGTGCCCGTGGGATATTCCTCGACGAGTTCCAACCTGACGAGGGCGGGGACGTGTCGCTCGATCTCCTCGATCCGGGCGCGCAGGCTACGTACCGGGGCGACGTCCTCCTCGATATAGTCCTCGGGCTGGGCCTCCAGCGGGATCTCATGGATCTCACCGACGTCGACGAGACCGCCGGCGTGTGAGAGCAGCAACCCGGAGAGGGTCTCGAAATCACCGTCGGGCAGGTCGTGACCGATGGCGCGGGCGACCTCGTCGACCGGGGTGTCCCCGTCGACGAGCCACTCGTCCTCACGGGTGGAGGTGATCTCCTCGGGCTGGGGCAGATCGTGTTCGTCGGTGACGTCGCCGAGAATCTCCTCGGCCAGGTCCTCGATGGTGATGACCCCGATGAACCCGCCGTACTCGTCGATGACGCAGGCCAGCTGCTCATCGCGCGACCGCAGCTCTTTCACCGCGTCGGGCAACGACATCAGCTCGGGCACGACCACAGGGTCGCGCATCAGTTCAGTGACCGGGGCGTCGGCGGGCAGCGTGGATCCCAGCAGGTCGATGAGATGCGCGACGCCGACCGGCACGTGGTCCTCGTTGATGACCGGGTAGCGGGTGTGTGCGGTGGCCATCCGCTCACGAATCTCGCCGATGGTGGTCTCCGGCGTGACGACGTCGGTGCGCGAGCGCGGGATCATGGCGTGCTCGACGTCGTGGGCGGGGAAGTCCAGCAACCGGTCGAGCACCAGGAAAGTGCCGTCGTCGAGTGCGCCGCTGTCCCGTGAGCTGGTGACGATATGTCCGAGATCCTCGGTGGTGGCCGTGG
Source organism: uncultured Corynebacterium sp. (assembly GCA_964431055.1). Taxonomy (GTDB): domain Bacteria; phylum Actinomycetota; class Actinomycetes; order Mycobacteriales; family Mycobacteriaceae; genus Corynebacterium. The sequence continues at coordinate 6,722 of CAYSIP010000105.1, forward strand.
AATCGACGTCCTCGACCGGCTCGATGCGCAGCAGGCGCAGCAGGGCGTTGGAGGAGATGTCGAAGAACCGGATGAGCCAGCCGGTGAGCCTCAGGTAGATGGTCGTCGACCGGGCCAGCGCCAGGGAGGATTTCATCGGCGCGGCCAGGGTGTAGTTCTTCGGGAACAGTTCACCGAAGATCATCTGGACGACGGTCGCGAACACGAGTGCGAGCACGGTGCCGACCCCGACGGACACGGCCGTGGGCACACCCACCCCGCCCAGCAGCACGCCGAGGGACTCGCCCACGAGCGGCTCGGCGATGTAACCGACGAGCAGGCCGGTGATGGTGATGCCCAGCTGCGCACCCGAGAGCATGAAGGAGGTTCGGTTGGTGACGGACAGCGCTTTCTTCGCCCGTCCGTCACCCCCGTCCGCCAGAGCACGCAGCTCATTGCGGTCCACCGACATGTAGGCGAACTCCTGTGCCACAAAATAACCGTTGACGACGATGATCAGCCCGATGATGACCAGGCCGAGCAGCAGGAGAAGGACGGCCGAGATCATGTTCCCACCCGCCCCATCAACTGTCGTGCGTTGCGGATGGGCCGGATAGATCGTTCAGGGGGCTCCACGCGGAGACTGCTCCTCTTCTGGATTTCGGGGACACTCGCGGGCACGCCAGTGTTCGGGAAACGCTATCAGCATAACCGGTGGCGGGGACAGACTCCACGGCCTCCGCACCCGGCTCCCGCCCATTTACGACGAGCGGGAACATAGCGGTGACTTGATACGTTAGGGGAATGTAAGGATCTGAAATAAATCTGAAAGGACCGGGTTTCACGTGCGTAGCAGCAACCCTGTAATGAACTCGTTGACCGGTGTCCGCGGCGGTGCTGAACGTGGCGCCTATCAGGCCGGGTACCCGCAGCAGGGTTACCAGGACCAGTACGCCGGGTACGGTCAGCCCCCCGCCCCCACCAACGATCGCCCGATGACGGTCGACGACGTGGTGTCCAAGACGGGCATGACGCTCGGCGTCATCGTCCTCTTCGCCGTGGTCAACTTCGGCATCGGCCAGTTCAATGAAGGCCTGGCCATGTTGCTCACCGTGGTCGGTGCCATCGGTGGACTCATCACCGTGCTGGTGTCCACCTTCGGCAAGAAGTATGGCTCCGCGACGGTGACGCTGATCTACGCCGCGTTCGAAGGCCTGTTCGTTGGCGGCATCTCGCGGATCTTCTCCGGCGCCTCCGTCGGCGCCTCCGACGCGGGTGTCCTCATCGGCCAGGCCGTGCTGGGCACCGTCGGCGTCTTCATCGGCATGCTCTTCGTCTACAAGACCGGGGCCGTCCGGGTCACCCCGAAGTTCACCCGTATTCTCACCGGCGCGCTCATCGGCGTCCTCGTTCTCGCCCTGGGAAACCTGCTGCTGGCCGTCTTCACCGGCAACAATCCGCTGCGTGACGGCGGCATGCTCGCCATCGTATTCTCCCTGGTGTGCATCGGCCTCGCGGCCATGAGCTTCCTCACCGACTTCGACGCCGCCGACAAGATGATCCGCGCCGGCGCCCCCGCCAAGATGGCCTGGGGCGTGGCGCTGGGCCTGGCCGTCACCCTGGTCTGGCTCTACACCGAGATCCTGCGCCTGCTGTCCTACTTCCGGAACGACTAGCGCGCGGAACCCACGAACCCGTCTTTCACCCTGTACCGAGGGGGAGGGCGGGTTTTCTCGTCACCCACCCGCTGGCCCCACTCAGAGACGCGAACACCCGCGTCCCCCGAGGACCGGGGTGGCGCGGGTGGGACGGTGACACCGGGAATTACGGGGTGACGAGCACTCCGTCGACGGTGATCTGGGTGAAGACCAGACCCTGCGGGCTGGTGGTGGGCAGGGACAGCAGGACGTCGACGTCCTCCTGTGCACCCTCCGGGGACTGGCGGGTGGCGGTGCCGACGGCACTCTCCTCGTCCCACTCGGTCCACTCGATGTTGATGAGCTGATCGGAGCCATCGGCGCAGTTCAGGGTGATGGTGGTCGGCTCCTCGACGGGAGCGGCGA
>CAYSIP010000106.1:0-8759 GCA_964431055.1 uncultured Corynebacterium sp.
GGGCAGCACAGGTATCACCGTCATTCCCACCCAGCGGATCAGCTGGCCCGCCTAGGCTGAAGGCGATCCCGATCATGCCAGTTTTTCCCGATCCCTCGGTTGAAAAGAAGGTCACCATGGACAGTTCCCGATTCCCCGATCTGGACCGCCTCACCGACGCAGTCAAGGACACGTTCACCGTCCGCAGGGTCTTCGGTGAACCGATCGAAAACGACGGATCACTGGTCATCCCCGTCGCCCGGTTGTCCGGCGGATCCGGCATCGGCTTCGGATCCGGCACCTCGAAGGCATCGGACGACGAGGACGGCGACAGTAGCGCCGATACCGGACCCGAGACCGGCGAAGGAGGCGGGGGAGGCTTCGGCGTCACCGCCAAGGCCGAGGGCGTCTACGTCATCCGCGACGGGAATGCCCGGTGGGAGCCTGCCCTCGACGTCAACCGCCTGGCGGTGGGTGGAATGCTGCTCGGCGCTGTCTCCATCATCGCCTGGCTGATCACCTCGGGTCGCCAACGCGGTTGAACGGTTTCCTCCTCAGTGTCATTGACGGCCAACACGTCTCCCGCGGCAGTGAGCTCCGCGTTGACGCCCACGAAGCTCGGGCCATAGCGGCTTCCCGCGTCACGGTGGCAGGGGGGGGCACGGGGCCTCCGAAAGGCCGACCCCGAACCGGCAATCGGTGGGCCGGGATGCAAACCCGTATTCCGCCTCCGTGACCGCCCCAGTGGTGACGCTGGAGAGGCCGATGGGGTTCAACCGGCGTGGGTGACGGATGGCGAACACGCCGAACCGTTCCGCGCCGAACTGCTGCGGCCAGTGGCGTGCGGTGGCCGGGCAGTCTCACCGCACGTCCAGGGCGTCGAGAAGCACCCCCAGGTCACCACCGCCGACCACCCGCAACGGCTTCTGGTGGGGCTTGCCGTGCTCGGTGAGGAGGATGGCCCGCGGGAGGTTTCCGTCACGCCCCGGTTGCGTCATCGCGTCCACCACCTCCTGGGCGGTGGCGCCGCGCGGCAGGAACCCCGCCCGGTCGGAATGCTCGGCGTAGTCCAACACCTCCGCGACGGTGCGGGCGTCCAGATGGTCATTGTCATCCAGGTCCGCAGCCACCCAGCGGGCGATGGTGTTGGTCGTCAGCAATGCCACGTACCCCTCGCCGTCGTAGACGGGGAACTGGGAGATCTCCGTGCTGCGGATGACCCCCAGGGCGTGCCGGATCGGATCACCCGGCGCGACCAACCGCACCTGCTGCCCGCCGAGGACCCCCATCGCCGTCGGGGGATCGAGGATCAGGTCCCGGATCCGGGAGATCTGCTCCACCGTCTCCGGCAACGGCTCCGCGATGGGCCGGTAGTTGTTGTAGGTGCCGTGGCTGATCGCGTTGCGCAGATCCGCGAACGCCTGCAGCGCCTCCGAATGGGTGTCCGAGATCAGGTGCTTCTTCTCCGCGAGGCGGACCATCCAGCCGAAGCCGTCGGACTTCTTCGCGCTCAACACCCCGCGCAGGTGGTTCTCGATGTCATTGAAGGCCGCCAGGAAGGGAATGGCCCGGTTGGGGGCAGGGGAATCGATGGTCTCGGTGTGTTCGTTCGTCACATTGCTCACGGCGCTCAGGGTAACCAGCTTCCCGGACGCCGGCAGGGCGCGCGAGCCCGTCCGTGTCCGCGGCCTCTGGCACAATCACCCGCATGGACCGCACCGTTGCCCCGGAAATCAGTGGACCGGACCTCGCCGAGCTCCTGACTGAGGCGGACCGGGTCATCGGCCTCGCCGGTGAGGTCCGGGCCATGACCGATGCGCTGCGGGCACCGGACCAGACCGTCCGGAACAACGGGTTCTACCTCACCGAGGACGGTGACACCGTCTACCTGATCGCCCCGGGACAGTTGCGTCTCCCGCCCAACCTCTTCGCGTTGTCCGAGGTGGAGAACACCCCGGGCGCGGCCGAGACCATCGTGCACTTCCTCCACGCCAGTGTCGGCCTGCCCGAACTGCGCCGGGGCGCCGAGGACGCCGCGCCGGGTTTGCTCACCCGTCTCTTCTCCCGGGGCGCCACGCAACAGGCGCGCGCTTCGGCCGCCCGGCTGGGTGCGGTGCTCTCCGACCCGCGCTTGCAGACCCTGGCGCGCGACGCCCGTCGCCTGCTCGAGAGAGCCCGGGCCGCTCATGCCCGCCAACGGGCCGGCGTCCACCTGTTCCCCGGCGCGCACGGCACCCCGCAGCGCTTCATCGACCTCGCCCGCCGCACCCTGGAAAAGGCGGTGGACAGGGGACCGCTGGACTTCGTCCCCTTCGACGCCACCACCATGCAGTCCGTGTTCTCGCGCGCCCGTCAGCTGGCCGATGACCCGAATTCCGAACCCCGGATGCGGGCCCGGGCGGAAAAACTTCTCGAGGCCCTGACCGCCGAGCGCGCGGACCTGCTGCTGCGGCAGCTGCCCGTCGACGCGCTGCGCACCGTCACCCAGGAACGGCTGCGCACCACGGGTCTGGACCGGGTGCGGGTCCACACCGTCGCGGATGTGCTGGCCACCCCCGCAGGGGTTCTGCTCCAGGTGCCGGGCATCGGCCAGCAGACCGCCAACCGGCTCAAGGCCGCCGCCGAGACCCTGCGCCGGGAAGCCGTGGCCACCCACACCACCGGCATCGGTGACGCCCCGACCGCCACGGCCACCACGCTGGTGGGCGTGCTCGCCCGCTTCGACCGCATCAACACCCTCGACGAGGTGGAGCGGGAACGCCGCAGAAGGATCCTGCGCTACGCCTCCCACCTGCCGTCCTCCACCAGCCCGGAAGCGTGGACCGTGATGCTGACCGGCACGGAGGCCACCAACGCCGTCTGGGGGCGTTTCCTCGATGACATCGCCTGGGCCAACGCCCACCCGCAGTTGCTCGCGCCCTCCACTCCGGTGGACGTCGGCGTCGACACCTGGGCCGACTACCTTTCCCGTCCCGCTCACTACCAGGGGTTGCTGGCCACCCTGCTCGGCCTGGAGGTCGAGGGCGGTGACGACCTCGACGCACCCACCCTGGAGCGGATCCGCTCCCTGCGCCTGGACCGTACCCACCTGGTGGATCTGCACCTGCGCGGGTACCAGTCCTTCGGCGCCCGCTTCGCGGTGGTGCAGCGCAAGGTGCTCATCGGTGACGAGATGGGGCTGGGCAAGACCGTCCAGGCGCTCGCGACGGCGGCCCACGTCACCGCGACCGACGCCGGATTGACCCGCACGCTGGTCATCTGTCCGGCCTCCGTGGTGGTCAACTGGGTGCGCGAGGCACGCCGCTTCACCGACCTGCCCGTCTACCGGGCCCACGGCGCCGACAAGGACGACGCGGTGAGCGCCTGGCGGGGGACCGGCGGCATCTGCGTGGTCACCTTCGACGGGGCGCGCACCCTGGATCTGGGCGAGCCGGCCTGCGTCATCGTCGACGAGGCCCACATGATCAAGAACCCCGCCACCCAGCGCACCCGGGCCGCCCGCGCACTCATCGACGCCGCCGACCACGCCCTGCTGATGACCGGCACCCCGCTGGAAAACCGCGTCGACGAGTTCGCCAACCTCATCTCCTATGTGGCTCCCGACCTGCTGACGGCCGGGATGGAGACCATGACCGCCGCGGACTTCCGCTCCCGCATCGCACCTGCCTACCTGCGCCGCAACCAGGCCGAGGTGCTCGACGAGCTGCCCGAGAAGCTCGAGCAGATCGACTGGATCGACCTGCACGCCGCCGACCAGCGCCACTATTCCGCGGCCGTGGCGGACGCGAACTGGATGGCGATGCGACGCGCGCCGATGACCACCCCGGACGCCAGGCCCGCCAAACTCGAACGCATCACCGAGATCCTCGACGACGCCGAGGACGCCGGGCGCAAGGTGCTGATCTTCAGCTTCTTCCTCGACGTGATCGACGTGCTGCGGAAATCGCTGGGGGAGAAGGTCATCGGGGCGATCACGGGTTCTGTCCACCCCTCGGCGCGGCAGGAGATGATCGACCAGCTTGACGACGCCGCGCCGGGCTCCGTCCTCCTCGCGCAGATCACCGCCGGTGGGACAGGTCTGAACATCCAGTCCGCCAGCGTGGTCATCCTCATCGAACCCCAGGTCAAACCCAGCATCGAGGCGCAGGCGATCGCGCGGGTGCACCGCATGGGGCAGACCACCAATGTGCTGGTGCACCGGTTGATCGCCGACGACACCGCCGATGAACGCATGCTCGAGGTCCTGGCCGACAAGCGCCAGCTCTTCGACGCCTATGCCCGCCCCAGTGAATCCGCCCAGATCCATGACGCGGTGGACGTCTCCGAAATCGACCTGGCGGCCTCCGTCATCGCCGCCGAGCGGAAACGGTTGGGCTACGGGTGACGGGCGGGGGAGGTCGGCAACCAGCTGACGACCTCTCCCGGGCGTCAACTCTTCCAAGGTGCGTGTCTCGGCGGCTGTGTCAGCGGCGACACGGTCGATCCGGATGTGTTGACGCGCGGGGGGAAGAGCATGCATTCACGCGGCGGTGATTTATTCGGGGTATCCCAGGGTGGCCTGCATGCTGGCGAGCAGGATCTGCAGGGCGAGCGGGTAGGTGTCGAGTCCCCCGAGCTGGCCCATCAGGCCCGCGGTGGCGGCGATGTGCGGGTACTGCGCTGGGGAGACCCTGGCGTAGGTGTTCTTCCAGCGGGCGATGTCGGCCTCCCGTTCCTTCCGGGGCATGAGCTGCTTGGCGCCGTCCCAGGCGGCGTAGGACAGCATCTGCGTGATGAAGCACTGGTAGTACGTGACGGCCTGGACATCCGAGAACCCCGCGATTCTCAACGCCGCGAGGATCGACTCCACCCCCGCCAGCTCGGCGGGGCGCCCGGAAATGCGGGTGGCCGAGATCTTCGCCGCCTGGGGGTGCTTCATGTACACCTCATGCGCGCTCAACCCCCAGCGGTGCAGATCCGCCCTCCAGTCCCCGGTGGGCCGCCAGTCCTTGGTCACGCGGGCGATCAGCTCGTCGGTGATGGCCAGCTCCAGGTCATCCATGTTGCGGAAATACCGGTAGATGGCCGTGTGATCGGCCCCCAGAGCGCGCCCCAACCGGCGGGTCGACAACCCGGTCGGGCCGTGCTCCTCGAGCATGCGCATCGCGGTGCTGACGATCATCTTCTCGTTCAGTACAACCCCGGTTTTCGTGGGCTTCTGACGTTTCCGCCCTGCCGCGGCCGTTACCCGTGGGGTCATCGGATCCTCCTTATGTCAACACCGTTGACCTAGGGTGCGCACCTCAGCTTATATGAACCACACCACAGCCTGATCGCAATTCGGTGTGGTTCATATTCCGTTCCGGCCAAGAAAGTGGCGCAATGACGAAGACAGACCTGACCCCCGGATCCACGAGCTCCGGTGGAAACAACGCCGACGAGCAACTGTGGCAGTGGACCGCCACCAAGATGGCTTCCGCGGTCGCCACCGGTCTGGTCTCCAGCCGCGAGATCGTGACCAGCTGCCTGGAGCGCATCGACGAGGTCAACCCCCACCTCAACGCCCTGGTGGAGGTGCGCCCCGACGAGGCGCTGTCCCTGGCGGATGACGCCGACCGGCGACGTGCCGCGGGGGAGGAGCTCGGCCCCCTTCACGGGGTGCCCGTGTCAATCAAGATCAACTCCGATCAGGCCGGCTACGCCACCACCCAGGGTGTCGTCGCCTTCAAGGACGCCGTCGCCGCCGAGGACAGCCCCCATGTGGCCAGCCTGCGCCGTGCCGGTGCCGTGCTGATGGGGCGCAGCAACTCCCCGGCGTTCGCCTACCGGTGGTTCACCGACAACGACCTGCACGGCCGGACCCTCAACCCGTGGGACGCCTCCCGCACCCCGGGCGGATCCAGTGGCGGGGCAAGCTCCGCCGTGGCCTCCGGAATGGTGCCCATCGCCGGCGGCAACGACATCGGCGGGTCCGTGCGCTACCCGGCCTACGCCTGCGGGGTGGTGGGTCTGCGGCCCACCGTCGGACGGGTCGCGCAGACCTACCACCCCGATGACATGGACGCGAGCCTGTCCGTGCAGACCATGCTCGTCCAGGGCCCACTCGCCCGCAGCGTGGCCGATGTCCGGTTGACGATGAGCGCACTCAATGATTTCAGCCCCCGGGACCCGGCGTTCGCCCCCGGCGCCCGTGCCGCCACCCGCCCCGGGCGTCCCCTGCGGGTGGGGCTCGTGCGCGACCTCGGGGTGGCGGCCCCCACCGAGACGGTCGACGCGTCTCTCGATCAGGCGGCCTACTGGCTGCAGGACCTGGGCTACACGGTCGAGGAGATCGAGCTCCCCGTCCTCGCCGAGGCCTACCGGTTGTGGTACCTGCTGGCCATGGAGGAGTTCCGCCTCGCGATGCCGATGGTCGAGGAGGTGGGGGATGAGGGCATGAAGAAGGCCGCCGCCCACTACTACGCCGTCGCCGCCGACTGGTGGGGCGAGAAACCCGACCTGGAGACCTTCATCAAGGGCTACTCCCGGCGGGGCACCCTGATCCGGGAGCTGGCCACCATCCTCGAGGAGTACCCGATCATCCTCCTGCCGGTCTCCTCCGAGCAGGCCTTCGAGCAGGACGCGGACATCGAGAGCGTGGAGAGCATGCGCCGGCTCATGAACGCCCAGGCCTCCATGATGGCCATCCCCGTCCTCGGTTTCCCCGCCCTGTCCGTGCCCACCGGGGTGGTGAACGGCCTGCCCACCGGGGTGCAGCTGCTGGGGCGCCGTTTCGACGAGGACACCCTGCTCGACGCCGCCACCATCATCGAGGCGAGGGCCGGTTCTTTCACCCCGATCGAGCCCCGGTAGCCAGCTCAGTTCCACCGGTTTCACCGCCCCGTCCCCGAGAGCGCAGCCAGTCCGCTCCCGGGGACGGGGCGGCCTGGTCTTCCACCTCAATGTGCGGGCGTCGACAGCGCCTACCCGTGGATTGCGTCACCGAGTCCACGGACGCGGGATCCGGTACGTGCGGCCTTCGAAACTAACCGGTTGGGACGCCCCGACGCGCCAGAACCTGCCTGTCGACGGCCCCGTCGCACCAGAAAGTGCGTGCTCAGGACCGGTACACCCCGCGGTCCAACGTGTCACAGGAACCCATGGTGCCCTCCCGGTAACCGGTCAGGAACGCGTCCTGGCGCTGTTGTGACGTGCCGTGGGTGAACTGGTCGGGGCGGACCCCGCCGCCTGAACGGCGCTGGATGTTGTCGTCACCCACGGCGCGGGCCGTCTCCACGGCAGAGGCGATCTGCTCGTTGGTGATCGGCTCCAGCATGGCGTCCTCGCCCTTGTCGGCGTGCGAGGCCCAGATCCCGGCGTAACAGTCGGCCTGCAGCTCAATGGCCACGGCCGCGGAATCCGCGCCGGGCTCGTTGTAGTTGCTCAGTCCCAGGGTGCCCTCCAACTGCTGGATGTGATGGCCGAACTCGTGGGCGACGATGTACATCTGGGCCAGGGGAGCGTTCTCACCACCCAGCTGCTCGAGCTGCTCGAAGAAGGAGACGTCGAAGTAGGCCGACTGGTCGGCGGGACAGTAGAAGGGGCCCGTCGCGGCGGTGGCGTGACCGCAGCCCGACTGGGTCGCGTCGGTGAAGACGACGAGACCGGGCTCGGTGTACTCGATGCCCGCCTGGGCGGGGAGGAGATCCTGCCACAGGTTGTCCACGGAGATCGCGGTGAACTCCACGCGACAGTCGGTGTGGGCGTTGGCGTCCTCACCCGTCTGACAGTGCTCGAGGCTCCCGCCCGTCCCCGGGTCCAGCTGCGCCTGACCGGAATCCTGGCCACCGAGGACCTGCCCGATCTGGCCCGGGCTGCCCCCCAGCAGGAGGAACAGGCCAACGAGAACGAGGGTGCCCAGGCCGCCACCGGCCGCGATTTTTCCACCCTGCCCGCCACCGCCGGTCCGGGCCCGGTCACCGCTCTTGCGCAGTCCACCACGAAACGTCATGGGCCGATCATGCCACAGGACCAGGTCCCCGAACCGCTGCGTCCGCCCACGCCAACGCACCGGGCGAGCGGGGCTGTGGCGGGCGTCGCGCGGGGCGGGGGTAGACTCCCCGGGAGTAAAAGACTTGCTCACCAGTTGACCTTTGGAAGGACGATTAGCTCCGTGCTGCGTACTCATCTCGCGGGTGACCTCCGCAAAGAAACCGCCGGCCAGACCGTCACCCTCACCGGTTGGGTCGCCCGCCGCCGGGACCACGGTGGCGTCATTTTCATCGACCTGCGTGACCGCTCCGGCCTGGCTCAGGTCGTGTTCCGGGAGTCCGACGTCGCCGGGCGTGCCCACGACCTGCGCAGTGAATACTGCGTCCAGGTCACCGGCGTCGTCGAGGCCCGCCCCGAGGGTTCCGAGAACCCGAACCTGCCCTCCGGCGACATCGAGGTCAACGTCACCGAGCTGACCGTCCTCAACGAGTCGACGGCCCTGCCCTTCCAGATCGACGATCCGTCATCCTCCGGCGAGGTGGGCGAGGAGACCCGCCTGAAGTACCGCTACCTGGATCTGCGCCGCGACCGCCAGGCAGAGGCCCTGCGCCTGCGCTCCAAGGCCAACCAGGCAGCCCGTCGAGTGCTGGACAACCACGATTTCACCGAGATCGAAACCCCGACGTTGACCCGCTCCACCCCGGAGGGCGCACGTGACTTCCTGGTCCCGGCACGTCTGAAGCCCGGCTCCTTCTATGCCCTGCCGCAGTCCCCGCAGCTGTTCAAGCAGCTGCTCATGGTCGCCGGTATGGAGCGCTACTACCAGATCG
>CAYSIP010000107.1:0-8712 GCA_964431055.1 uncultured Corynebacterium sp.
TCCCAGAACTTCCGGTCGTCGAGGTCCACCGCCACCTGGGTGTGGCAGTCCTCGGGCGCCGGGTTGCGGAAGTCGGCCACGGTCATGCCGAGGGTCAACGTGCCGGTGAGCTCAATGTCCACCGGTGCCTTGCGCACGGACACCACGGAGGGGTCGATGAGGTAGGCCACGGCGCACGGGTCGTGGACCGGCGGATGCTCGAAGCCCTGGGCGTCCTGGTAGTTCTTGCGGAACGCGTCGAACAGGGCGACCACGAAATCGGCGACGTCGGTGCCCAGCGCCTTGATCTCGGCCTCGATCTCATCGGTGGCCAGGGCCTGGTGGGTCAGGTCGAGGCCCACCATGGTCACGGGCCACGGCTCGTTGAACACGATGTGGGCGGCCTCGGGGTCGATCTTGATGTTGAACTCGGCCACCGCGGACCAGTTGCCCACGTGGTAACCGCCGCCCATGAGCACGACCTCGGCCACCCGCTCCACGATGCGCGGCTCCTTGCGCGCGGCGAGCGCGATATTGGTCAGCGGGCCGGTGGGCACCAGGGTCACGGTGCCCGGCTCGTGCGACATCACCGTGTCGATGATGAAATCCACCGCGTGGCCCTCGGCCAGCTCGACGGTCGGCTCGGGCAGCTCGTAGTCGTGGATCTCCATGCCGGTGTCACCGTGGATGTCCTCGGCGACCTCCACGGGACGCACCAGCGGCCGGGTGGTGCCGGCGTACATCGGCACGTCGGTCAGTCCGGCGACGGTGCAGACCTGGCGGGCGTTGTAGGTGACCTTCTCCAGGGTCTGATTGCCACCGATGGTGGTGATACCCAGCAACTCGATCTCGGGGTTGCCGGCGGCGAGGAGGATCGCGACGGCGTCGTCGTGTCCGGGATCGCAGTCGAGGATGATCTTTCGTGCCATGGGGGTGTTACTCCTTGGGTGAGGTGGTGGTGGCGGCGTCAGCGGCAGCGGCGGCCTTTTCCTTGGCCGCCAGCGTATCGGTGATCGTTTCGGGGTTGGGGATCAGGAACGAGGTCAGGAACGCCAGGCCGACGATGATCGCGCCGGCCATGATTCCGGCCGCGTATCCGCCGCCGTTGTCGGCGAAGATGGTGGCCACGGCGAAGAGGATGGCGAAGCTGATGCCCGCGCCGAGGTTGAAGGCGCCGGCGTTCATGCCCGGCAGGTAGCCCTGGTTGTCGGCCGGGCTGAGGACCACGCCCAGGCCGTTGAGCATGATGTTGGCGATGCCGGCGTAGGTGACGCCGATGAACAGGGAGATGATCAGCAGCAGCCACTTGTTCGGCTCGGCGGTGATGAAGATGGCGGCGATCAGGCCGAGCAGCGTGCCGACGAGGCCGGTCTGCAGGATGAGCTTGTAACCGAACCGGGCGGCCAGGGTGCCGGCGATCGGTCCCATGATCAGACCCGCCAGCGCGTACGGGGTCAGGGTGTACCAGGAGACCACGTCCGCGCCCATGCCGACGCCGTTCTCCGCGTCCTGTCCGAGGTTCGGGATCAGGCCGTTCATCACGGCGAAGACGCCGGTCATGGTCAGCAGGGTCGTCAGCAGCAGCGCCCAGGTGCGGCGCTGCTTCATGTACTCCACCGTCACCAGCGGGTGTTCCTGACGCTTCTCGATGTTCCAGAAGGCGACGATGCCCGCGGCGCCCACGAGGACGAGGACGCCGAAGAACAGCCAGTTGGCGTCGCCGAGCTTGCCGGCCTCATTGAAGGCGGTGAGCAGCGCACCGATGGCGATCGCCAGCGGGACCACGCCCTTCCAGTCCATGGGCGGGGTGACCTCGGCCGTGGACTCCCGGGTGAACAGACGCACCCCGATCACGGCGGCGACGCAGAAGACCGCCATCACCCAGAAGATGGAGCGGAAACCGAAGTTGCCCGCCAGCCAACCCCCGGCCAGGGCGTCCACGCCCGCGATGCCGCCGTTGACGGAGGTGATGATGCCGAGCAGGAGCGCGTACTGCTTCTCGTTGGGGACCTGCTGGCGCAACATGATCAGGGTCAGCGGCACGGTCGGGCCGGCCACGCCCTGGATCACGCGGCCGAGGAACAGGATCGTCACGTTGGGGGCGAGCGCGGAGACCACGCAGCCGACGGCGGTGAGCGCCATCATGCCGACGAGCACTTTACGACGCCCGATCAGGTCACCCCAGCGCGGCAGGAACAGGGAGAACAGGGCCGCCGCGGTGAAGAACGCGGTCTGGGTCAGGCCGATCTGGGCCGCGGTGGCGTTGAGCTCGCGCTCCATCGTGGCCAGGGCCGGGGACAGCATCGAGGCGTTGAGCTGGAAGGCGAAGACCGCCACCAGCAAGGCCAGCACCAGAGGGATCACCTCCGACGCCGGCGCGCGACGGGCTTCTATGACATGGGACATACGGGGCCACCTTGAGGTCTGTGGCCTCGAGTCCTGTCGCGATGCTGTCACAGGTTCCCTCAGCCGAGGAATGGTTTTCGGTCCATTGTCTCCCCCCACAGTCTCCACGAGCAACAACCGGTGATGACCTGCATGGAAACGGTTGCTTAAAGGTGGTCTCGCTCTCAGGGACGCACATCCCGGCATCGCTGCTCGCCTGTGCGAAAGCTTCCCTCGAAGGCGGAGCAAGACACGAGCCGATTCCGCTTGTCCGCAAGCCTTTGTTCCGCATCGTGGAACAAATGGAGAGAAGCTCCTGTGACAGACCTTACTGTTATCGCATTGTCCACCAAATCTCACAGGAGATGGCAAGTCCGTCGCCCCCGGACCCCAGTGGCCAACCCTTCAGCCTGATCCCCTCACCAGGAGGACCAATGACCACGAACACGACATCATCCCCGCCGCCGTCCCCTGACACGACATCGCTCGCCAGTGAGCAGATGCGCACTCCCTCGGAGCGGCGCCGGGCCATGATCTCCAGCTTCCTCGGTTCCACCGTGGAAATGTACGATTTCCTGCTCTACGCAGCCGCAGCGGGCCTCGTGTTCCCGCAGATCTTCTTCTCCAACCTCAGCCAGGCTGCGGGAACGACCATCTCGTTCGCCATCCTGCTCATCGGATACATCGCCCGCCCCATCGGTTCCTTGGCTTTCGGGCACTTCGGCGACAAGTACGGCCGCAAGAACGTCCTGGTCATCACCCTCATGACGATGGGCATCGTCTCCGTGGGCATCGGCCTGATGCCGTCGTCGCACGACATCGGCGTCATCGCACCCATCCTTCTGGTCACCCTGCGACTCATTCAGGGCGTTGCCATTGGCGGCGAGTGGGCCGGCGCGACCCTGATGTCCATGGAGCACTCCACCGAGAAGAACAAGGGCTTCGGCGCCTCCCTGGCCATCGCCGGCGGCCCGGCCGGCACCATTCTCTCCACCCTGACGCTCGCCATCTTCGCGGCGATCTCCGGTGAGAATTTCGCGAACCCCGAGCAGTACTTCGTCACCGACTGGGGTTGGCGCGTGCCGTTCCTGCTCTCCGCGGTCATCGTCATCTTCGGCCTCTACATGCGTAGCCGCGTCAAGGAGTCTCCCGAGTTCGAGGCCGCCCGCAAGGCCGGCAAGGTGCACACCGGAGTGCCGCTCGTCCGCCTGTTCAAGGAATCACCGAAAGAGGTGGGACTGGGCGCCACCGCGGGCGTGGCCGGATTGTTCCTGCAGGGCCTGCAGGCGTCGTTCCTGGTTCCCCACATCGTCAGCTCCACCGCGGAGTCCGATCATCCCATCAACCGTTCCTCGGCGTTGATCATGGTCACAGTCGGTTCGGTCTTCGCAATGTTCCTCATGCCCTACCTGGCCCACCTGACCGACCGCTTCGGTCGCAGGCTCGTGATGACACTCGGCGGCGTGGTGTCGGTGATCGGCCTGTGGTCGGTGTTCTCCCTGATTGAAACCGGGGACACCACCCTGATCTGGGTGGGCATGGTGCTCTACGTCGGCCTTGTCCAGCCGGCCCAGTACGGGCCGATCGGCGCCTTCATCTCCGAGAAATTCAGTGCTGAGCTGCGCTACACCGGCGCCGGAGTCACCTACCAGTTGGCCACCATCTTCGGTGCCGGCGCCGCCCCGCTGGTCGCCTCCGCGATCGTCGCCCCCGGCGACGGGTTGAGCACCCTGGCGTGGTTCATCACCGGTCTCTTCGTGATCTCCACCGGGGCGATCCTGCTCTCCAAGGAGACGTCGCACCGCGTCAGTGAAACCTCCCCGGAGGTTCCGGCGGTTGAGAAGTCTCCCGCCCCCATCGCCTAGCTCTCCACGGATCCCACCCGTCAGAACCTGCCGCCCCGGCCCCACCGGGGCGGCATTTTCAGTTGACGCCGAACTTTTCTGTGATTCGTGCCATATGGCGGAACATAAACTACCCATCCCACACCAGAGCCCCATAATGAAGCTCATCGCCATCCCCATCCATTAACTCAGGAGGACTACCGTGGCCGACCCCATCTCCACAGACGTCGTCATCGTCGGCGCTGGCCCGACCGGGCTGACCCTCGCCAATCTGCTCGGTGCCCGTGGCATCGATGTCACCGTCATCGACAAGCGCGACCGGCTCATCGACTATCCGCGCGGCGTGGGCCTGGACGACGAGTCCTTCCGCACCATCCAGGCGATGGGACTGGTGGAGGAGGTCACCCCGTTCACCGTCCCCCACCACATCATGCGCATGGTCAACGGCAAGGGCGAGGTCATCATGACCAATGACCCGCAGGGGCGTCCTTTCGGACACGCCCGCAAGCACGGTTTCCTCCAGCCCCTGGTGGACAACGCCTTCTATGAGGGACTGTCCCGCTACCCCAACGTGCGGGTCATTTTCTCCCGTGAACTGGTCGGCATCGAGCAGAACCACGGCGCGGTCACCGCCACCGTGAACCATGTCACCGGTGAGGAGGGCGAGGAAACCACCGGTGAAACCACCCTCATCAACGCCCGCTACCTCGTCGGCTGCGAGGGTGGTCGTTCCTTCGCACGCAAGTGGATCGGCGCTGATTTCGTCGGCGAGTCCCCCTCCACCCGCTGGGTGGTCGTCGACGTGCGCAATGACCCGCTGGGCCATCCCAACGTCTACCTCGGCGCCGACCCGGCACGTCCGTACGTCTCCATCGGACTGCCGCGCGGGGTCCGTCGCTTCGAGTTCATGCTCTTCGAGGACGAGCCGAACGAGATGGTCGAGGACAACGCCTTCGTCACGCGGTTGCTCCATGAGCACCTGCCCGAGGGAGTTGAGCTCGACATCATCCGTCGCCGGGTGTTCACCCACCACGGACGCGTCGCCTCCCGGTTCCGCAAGGACAACGTGCTCATCGCCGGCGATGCCGCGCACCTGATGCCGGTGTGGATGGGCCAGGGTTTCAACTCAGGGGTGCGCGACGCCACCAACCTCGCGTGGAAACTGGCCCTGGTCCTCCAGGGCGCCTGTGGTGACGAGCTGCTCGACACCTATGATCTTGAACGCCGGGACCACGCGAAGGCCATGGTGGACCTGTCGCTGACCATGGGCAAGGTCATCAAGCCCACGGACCGTCGAGTCGCCTTCGCCCGTGATATTGCAGCCCGCGCCATGAACGTCTCACCACAGGTGAAGAACTATTTCGCGGACATGAGGTTCAAGCCCATGCCGCGCTATGGCCGGGGTGTGGTCGTTGACCAGGAGACTCTCGAAGCGGGCACCGCGGCCCGGAAAATCAGCTCCAAGCGGGTGCCGAAGCTGATCCCGGTCCGCAATGCCCTGAACAAGAACTCCCCCGTCGGCGCCCAGTTCATTCAGCCAAACGTGTGGCACGACGGCGCGGAGAAGCTGCTCGACGACGCACTGGGATACAACTTCACGGTGTTTTCCTGGGGCATCGACCCCGCCGAGTTGTTCACCGACGAGGAACGCGCCCAGCTGGAGCGTGACGGGGTAGCCCTGGCGTGGGCGGTCTCCCCCACGCAGATCGCGTGGGCCACCGAGATCAGCGCCGGCACCGGATCCACAGTCGTCTCTGACACCACCGGCGCCCTGAAATCCTGGTTCGACATCAACTCCGTGGGCACGGTGATTCTGCGACCCGACCAGTTCGTTGCCGCGGTGTGCCTCAACGGCAGTGTCCGCACGGCATTCAATGCGGTGCGCACCGCCGCCAGCCTGTTCGAGCGCCCCGCCGACCACGACACGGGGACAGATGATCCCGGGGCGGAGGAGTCGGTCAAGCCCGCCGCGAAAGCCACCGTCCTGTCCTGACTCCTGTTGTTGAGATCGCCCGCCGCCACCCCTCGGTCTGCTCCGAGGGGTGGCGGCCTTCTCCGTGTGTCTGGCGACCGGGCCGGTGGAGGTTTCCGGGAAAGACGCCGAGGAAGGAAACAGCGGGAACGCATTCTTTCCCCGTCCCTGTGAAGCGCAGCCGTTCCACCTCAGCACAAAGAGTGGCACCGCCCGGCACGAAGCCGGACGGTGCCACAAAGCGAACTGGGTGCTACACGCGGCGCCCCAGCCAGTTGATGATGATCTCGTTGAACTCGTCCGCCCGCTCGACCTGTGACCAGTGTCCACACTGGTTGAAGATGTGGGCGTCGGCGTGCGGGATGGTGTTGAGCAGGTCCCAAGTGCGCTGGACCGGGATGACCACGTCCTGCACGCCGTGGATGAGCAGGACCGGGAGGTCCAGCTTGGCCAGGACGTCGAAGTCCAGCGGCAGGGCGTCGCGGTCGCGGTCACGGGCGGCGACGACCTCGGCGAGGCGGTCAGAGGCGGTGTCATTGAGCGCCGACTGGTAGCGCAGGCCAACCAGCTCGTCGGTGATCAGGGACTTGTCCACGACGAACTTCTCGAGGGTCTCACGGATGCCCTCCTCCGACAGCGTCGGGTTGGAGTGGCCCTGGAGTGCCTTGGTGAGCTTGGCTCCGCCGGTGCCCATGGAGACCACGCCGAGCAGACGCTCCGGGTAGTCGATGGCGAACTGGAAGGCCAGCCAGCCGCCGAGGGAGTTGCCGACGATCCAGGTCTTTTCGATGCCGAGGGCGTCGAGAACGCGCACGGCGTGCTCGACCCATTCGCGGATGCCGTACTTGGTGTCCTCCGGGACAACGGTCTGGCCGTAGCCGATGGAGTCGATGGCGATGCAGCGGCCGACCTCGGAGATCTGGGGAAGATTCAGCCACCAGTTGGCGGCGGCGGTCACGCCGGTGCCGGAACCGTGCAGGAAAAGGATGGGGGCACCCTCACCCAACTCGTGGTAGTGGGTCAGCTCGCCATCGGCGGTCTCGAGCCACTTGTCCTCGAGGCCAAAGAAGGGGTCGGTGGTGTAGTTCGGGGTCTCAACTGTCTGCGTCATACTTCCGACCCTAAGTGTATTCCGGATAACACAGGGAAGATGTTCCACCCTTCGGCACACTGCCCGGTCCCTGATGGCGTGGCGCCAGCCCTCCCCCGTACGTGACGGGCCCTATAGAATCGCCTGTTCCAGTGTTAGACTCATCGCCGATCACCAGGCCGACACGACCCGATCCTCCCTGCTCCTCCCATGGGACCAGAGCAGAAAGGCCACCGGGCGTCGGCCACCTCTGTACCGGAGAGAAGCGGAGAACCCCCAGGGATGTCGGAGCCATCATCGTCGGATCAGCGCAGCGCGGTGGACAAGGCGTTCTGCCTCCTGCGAAGTTTCACCCCTGAGGACGGAGCCGGGGTCGGGGTCAGTGAGTTGGCTCGGCGTTCCGACCTGTCGAAGTCGACCGCGCACCGGCTTCTGGCCACGCTGGTGGCCAACGGTGCCGTGCAGCGCGCCGGCGGCATCTACCGTCTCGGTTCCTTCTTCGAGGAGCTCCACGCCAAGTCGATCACCCCGCGGCACGAACTGGTCTCCGAGGTGCTCACACCCTTCCTGGCGGCATTGTTCGAGCGCACCCGGAGCACCGTTCACCTCGCCTATCTCGAGGGCACACAGGTGGTGTACGCGAACAAATTGTTCTCGGTCCGCGGCATCTCGGCGCCCTCGCGCATCGGTGGCCGGGTGCCGGCGTACTGCACCGGTGTCGGCAAGGCGATCATGGCCTACGACGAGGACCTGATCGAGCGCGCCATCGCCGAGGGGTTGCCGAAGTGGACCGAACACACCCTCACGGACCCGGATGAGTTCCGGCGCGTGCTCGCCCAGGTGCGCGAGGAGGGCCTGGCCTATGACCGGGAGGAGAACACCGTGGGGCTGAGCTGCGTGGCGGTGCCGATCTTCGCCCGTGACCACATCCCGGTGGCCGCGATGTCGGTATCGGGACCGACCGACAGCTTCCGGCCGCAGGAACACATCCCGGCAGTGCGGAAAATCAGCGCCGCGGCCTCGCGTGCCTACATCGCCCGGATGAATCTGGATGCCTCTCTGACCTGATCCCCCCCCTACCCCACCGGTGAGCGACAAAGCCCGCGACCCGTCACTGCGAAAGTGACGGGTCGCGGGCTTCTCACGGGTGAAAGGGATCAGGCGCCGGCGGGCACCTTCGTCGCCTCGCGCAGGCTGACGGCGACCTCGATGATCATGTCCTCCTGACCACCGACATACCCACGACGCCCGACCTCGCGCAGGATCTCCGCGGTCGGGATCCCGTAACGCTGCGCCGCGCGCTCGGCGTGGAAGAGGAAGGAGTTGTACACCCCCATCTGCCCCTGCACGATCGACCCGCGGTCCATGCTCGGCAGGCGCGAGGCCATCGGACGCAGCACCTCCTCCGCGGCAAGCAGGATATTATCGATATCCACCCCGTG
>CAYSIP010000108.1:0-2292 GCA_964431055.1 uncultured Corynebacterium sp.
GAACTCGGCATCATCGGCACCATCATCGACGGCTACGGCTGCCCCGGCATGTCACGCATGGCCCAGGGCATGGTCGCCCGCGAGATGGCGCGTGTCGACGGCAGCGTCAACACCTTCCTCGGGGTCCACTCCAACCTGTGCATGGGCTCGGTCCACATCCTCGGCGACGAGACCCAACGCCAACGCTGGCTGCCGGACCTGGCCGCCATCCGGACAACCGGTGCCTTCGCCCTGACCGAACCCGACCACGGCTCCGATTCCGTCGCACTGGAAACCAGCGCCACCCGCGACGGTGACACCTGGGTGATCAACGGTCACAAACGCTGGATCGGCAACGGCCACCGGGCCGATATCATCGTCCTCTACGCCCGCAACACCGACGACGGTCAGGTCAACGCCTTCGTCGTGGAAAAGGACGCTGACGGCAACTACCCCGCCGGTTACCGACCGACGGAGATCACCGGAAAAGTGGGCAAACGCGCGATCCAACAGGCCGACATCATCATCGAGGACATGCGTCTCCCACATGCCAACCGGCTGGTCCACTGTGATTCCTTCAAGGATGTCAACCGGGTGCTGCAGTTCACCCGGGGTGGGGCGGCGTGGGAGGCGGTCGGCCATGCCATGGCCGCCTTCGAGATCGCCGCGAACTATGCCGCGCAACGCGTCCAGTTCGGTAACCCCATCGCCAGTTACCAGCTGGTCCAGCACCGCCTGGCCAACATGCTCAGCGAGCTCACTGCCATGCAGCTGATGTGCACCCGGATGGCGCAGCTCGCAGATGCGGGCAAGCTGACCAACGCGAAGGCGGCGATGGTGAAGATGGCGACCTCACAGAAGGGCAAGTGGATCTGCAACGAAGCCCGGGAGCTGCTGGCCGGCAACGGCCTGCTGCTGGAGAACCACGTCGCCCGCCACCTGACGGACATGGAGGTGGTCTCCACGTACGAGGGCACCGATTCGATGCAGGCGTTGATCATCGGCCGGGACATCACCGGTATCTCCGCCTTCCGCTGACAAACCCTGACAGGAAGAAAACCTCCACCATGAACACACCCACCGACGAGCACCGGCGGGAAGAGACCTTCCCCGGCCTGGCCCGGTTCGGCGCGGACTTCACCGCCCTGCAGCTGGAGCTGGACCCGGACCGCCCCGACCGGGTCCACGTCCGGATGAACCGTCCCGAGGCCCGCAACGCCATCGACGAAACCATGGCCGGAGAGTTTCACAACCTGTGCGCCTGGCTGGAACGCCACCCCCGCACCCTCATCATCTCCGGCACCGAGATCACCCATCCGGACACCGGTGAGACCCGCGGCATCTTCGCCTCCGGGGCTGACATCCGCGAACTACGCGACCGCCGCCGCGACGACGCCCTGCGCGGGGTGAATTCCCGGGTCTTCGACCGGATCCACCAGCTGCCCATGCCGGTGATCGCCGCCCTCGACGGTTACGCCCTCGGGGGTGGGGCGGAGTTGTCCTACGCCGCAGATTTCCGGCTGGCCACCCCCTCCGTGAAGTTCGGCCAACCCGAGACCGGTCTGGGCATCATCGCCGCGGCCGGCGCGCTGTGGCGGCTGAAGGAACTGATCGGTGAACCAGTCGCCCTGGAGATGCTGCTGACCGGGCGTATCCTCGACGCCCACGAGGCGCGGGACCTCCACCTGGTCAGCGCCCTCCACCCGCCCGAGGAGCTTCTCGACGCCGCCCATGCCCTCGCTGACCGCATCGCGGGGCAGGATCCGTTGGCGGTGCGCATCACCAAGAAGGTCTTCCACCTGCCGCGTGAGGCCCACCCGCATGTCGAGGAACTCGCCCAGGCCATCGCCTTCGAGTCCGAGGCCAAATTTGACCGCATGCAGACCTTCCTGTCCAGAAAGAAGTGATCACCATGACCATCCCCTTCCCCACCCGCGTCGGGGTGCTCGGCGGCGGCCGAATGGGCGCCGGCATCGCGCATGCCTTCCTCATCAAAGGCTCGGACGTCACCGTCGTCGAACGCGACGCAGCGGCAGCGGAGACCGCACGACAACGCATCGAGGAGTCCACCCACCAGTCCGCTGACCGCGGACTGCTGGCCGGGCGCGTCGACACGCACCTCACCCGACTGGCGGTGAGCACCCGGCGGGAGGATTTCACCGACCGGGAACTGGTCATCGAGGCTGTCCCGGAGGACTGGGACCTCAAGGTCGCCGCCCTGCGCGGCATCGAGGAGCACCTGCGCACAGACGCCGTGCTGTCCTCGAACACGTCCTCACTGTCGGTCACCGGTCTGGCGAAGGAGCTGCAGCG
>CAYSIP010000108.1:2392-8571 GCA_964431055.1 uncultured Corynebacterium sp.
TGTCCTCGAACACGTCCTCACTGTCGGTCACCGGTCTGGCGAAGGAGCTGCAGCGCCCGGAGCGTTTCCTGGGCCTGCACTTCTTCAACCCTGTACCCGCCTCGAACCTCATCGAGGTGGTCATCGGGGTGCAGACCGACCCCACCCTCATCGACGCCGCCCGCTCCTGGGCCACCACCCTGGGCAAGACCGCAATCGTTGTCCACGATGCCCCGGGTTTCGCCTCCTCCCGGTTGGGCCTGGCCATCGCGCTGGAGGCAATGCGCATGGTGGAGGAGGGCGTGGCAGCGCCGGAAGACATCGACAACGCCATGGTGCTCGGATACAAACACCACACCGGCCCGCTGCGCACCAGTGATCTGGTGGGACTCGATGTTCGTCTCGGTATCGCCGAGTACCTCGAGTCCACCCTCGGGCCGCGTTTCGCCCCGCCGCAGATCCTGCGCGACAAGGTCGCCACCGGTGAGCTGGGACTCAAAACCGGCCGGGGCTTCTTCGACTGGGGAGCGACCGCGGACCGGTGAACGGCTCACACGGGCGCGTTGCCGACGGTCAGTCCACCGCAGACGTAGAGGACCTGCCCGGTGACGAACCCGGCCTTCTCATCCAGGAAGAAGCCGGCGGATTCTGCGACATCCTCCGGAGTGCCCAGACGGCCGACGGGCACGCCGTCGATGATGGCCTTCGTCTTCGGGGAGTCCTCGGGATTGGCCCGGAGGAAGAGTTCGGTGGCGATCGGCCCCGGACCAACGGCGTTGACCGTGATGCCGTCGCGGGCCAGCTCCAGTGACCACACCCGGGTCAGGCCGATGAGGCCGGCCTTGGCGGCGGCGTAGACACTCCGCAGCTCCTTGCCCAGCGCTGCGCGCGAGGTCATGTTCACGATGCGTCCGAAGCCCTGCTCCTTCATGCCGGGGAGCACCGCCTGAGTGCACTGGACGGCGGTGCGCAGATTGAGGATGTGGGATCGGTCGAGGTCCTCCAGCGTCGTGTCCTCCACTGAGGCGGGGAAGACGGCGCCGACGTTGTTGACGAGGCGGGTGACGGGGCCGTCGGCAAGCACCTCCGCCAGGGCCTCCGCGGTGGCCGCCTCATCGGAGAGATCCGCGACATGGGAGGTGCCCACCGATGCCTCCAGGCGGTCGATGACGGCGACCTCCCAACCGCGGGCCACGCCGAGTTCTGCGATGGCTCGGCCGATTCCGGAGGCGCCGCCGGTGACCAATAGTCTCTGTTTCAGCACAGGATCTCCCTGGATAGTTCACGATCTGGAAATAACAGGTTTCAGGATCCAGAAAAACACCCTTATGGGACAGCGTCCAATATAAAATCGGGGTCGATTGATATCAGCTCTGAATAAAGGGAGGACCAGCATGGAAATACGGGATTATGAGGCCTTCGTCGTGGTGGCGGAGGAACTGCATTTCGGACGCGCGGCCGACCGGCTGCTCATCTCCCAGCCGCCATTGAGCAACCGAATCCGCCAGCTCGAGAGGCAGCTGGGCTTCGAGCTCTTCAGCCGGAGCACCCGCTCCGTGGAACTGACCGCCGCAGGCCAGCGCTTCCTCCCCGCCGCCCGCAAGGTCCTCCATCAGCACGGAGAGGCCCAGAAGATCGCCCGGGCCATCAGGACGGGCGAGAGCGGCGTCGTCCGGCTCGGCTTCGCGGGTGTATCCAGCCAGCGTGCCCTCCCGATCCTCAGCCGCGCGGTCAAGGACTCCCACCCGGGCATTGACCTGCGAATCCAGTCGCAGACCTACGTCTTCACCGCCGTGGAACAGCTTCTGGAGGGATCCATCGACCTGGCCTTCTCCCGTCTACCCACCCACCCGGACCTGGACTCCCGCGTCATCCAGGTGGAGGAACTGCTCTGTGCCCTGCCCGACGACCATCCGTTGGCCGACCGGGAGGAGATCCACCTCTCCGAGCTGGCTCAGGAATCCTTTGTCAGCCTGACGGAGGACCAGGGTTCAGTCCTGCAGGCAACGATGGCCTCCCTGTGCATTTCGGCAGGTTTTCGTCCCCACGTTGTCCAGTACGCACCGGATTCGGCGACGGTCCTCGCCCTGGTCGCAGCCGGCATCGGCGTCACAGTCACCCTGAGCTCGGTGGCGGAGACCCGGCCCCACGGTGTGGTGTACAAACGCCTGGTGGACAGCAATCCCAGCCATATGTTCGCCACCCTGGCCTGGCGGCGGGACGACGCCTCAGAATCCCTCAAGCATGTCCTGGAGATCTCCGAGAAGGTCCTGCCCACTCCGGACCTTTCCGCTTTCGCTAATAATCCATTCCTTAAAAGTATTGGACGCGAATGAGTAGCGGTGTTTATCGTGTCTTCAGTGGAAAAAACTCCACTGCCTGCACACGAGAAGCCTGACCCATACCCCGCCGGCTTCTTCAGACCCGACACAGGAGGGGAACCATGCACAGCTCAGCCTCGAGTGCCGGGGAAGCCATCATTGCGGTGAGGGCCATCCCCTACGTCATCCCGTACGCCAAACCCCTGCGCTTCGCCAGCGGTTCCATCAGCGCGGCAGACAACGTGCTCATCCAGATCACGACCGAGAGCGGGATCAGCGGCTGGGCTGAGGCCCCGCCGCGTCCCTACACCTACGGTGAGACCCAGGAATCGATCGTCGCCGTCGTGGAGAAGGTGTTCGCACCGCAGATCATTGGCCGCTCGGTCTTCGAGCGGGAGAAGATCCGCACCACCATGAACCGGACGGTCGGCAATCTCACCGCCAAGTCCGCGGTCGACATGGCGCTGTGGGACATCATCGGCAAGCTGCTGGAGGTCAACGTCCACCAGCTGCTCGGCGGCTACACCAACAGTCTCAGGGTCAGCCACATGCTCGGCTTCGACGATCCGGAACGGGTCGGCGAGGAGGCTGTCCAGTTACGGGAGACCTACGGCATCGACAGCTTCAAGATCAAGGTCGGGCGCCGCCCCATCGACGATGACGTCGCCGTCTGCCGCGCGGTCCGCGAGGCCGTCGGTGAGGGCACGGAACTCTACCTGGACGGAAACCGGGGCTGGGACGCCACGGAATCCGCCGAGGCACTCCGGAAACTGGCGGACGTCGGGCTCTCGCGTGTCGAGGAGCTCAACCCCGCTGACCAGATCACCTCACGTAAGTGGCTGGTCGAGCGCTCCCCCGTCCTCTTCGTTGCGGACGAGAGCGCACCCACCCTGGCGGCCATCACCCGGGAAGTGCTCAGCGGTGCGGCGAACGCGCTGAGCATTAAGACGGCCCGCAGCGGCTTCACCGACTCACTGCGGATCGCGGGGCTCGCCGAGGGGCTGGGCATCGAGACCTTCATCGGCAACCAGATCGACGCCCATCTGGGGACGGTCTGCTCTCTCGTCTTCGGCGCGGCGCTCGCGGGAACCTCGAAACATGCCGCTGAGCTGTCCAACTGGCTCGACCTGGAGGACACCCTCCTCTCCGAGGAGCTGGTGATCCAGAATGGCGAGATGAAGGTACCCACCTGCCCCGGCATCGGCGTCCACATCGACCCGGCCAAGCTCGACCACTACCGGATCGACAACAAGGCGAACACCTTCGCCCTCCTGACCTAGACCACCCGACACACCACCACCGACAGACCACATCTGAAAAGGACAACATCATGGCTAACCTGCGTCTCCACCACGTCAACGTCACCAGCGACCACATGCCCACCCTCGTCGAGTTCTACAAGAACGCCCTCGGCCTGGACCTGCTTCCCTCCCCCCAGATGATCGCCACCTCCGCTGCCGGCACCGACGACGGCAACGAGGCCTGGGACAACTCCGCGAAGTTCTTCGACGCCGGTCAGAGTGAGGGGGAGGAGCTCCAGATCCACGCCACCCAGCGCCAGCCGTACCTGGCCGCCCAGGAGGGCCACTCCGTCAACCCGCTGATCTCCGGTCACTTCGCCTTCCGCACCGACGACATCGAGGCGATCAAGAAGCAGCTGACCGACGCTGGCATCCCCTTCGACGACTGGGGTGTCTGGTCCGTCGAGGGCTGGTACCAGATCTTCCTCACCGACCCTGCCGGCAACTACATCGAGATCCACCAGGTCCTCGACGAGGCCGCGGGTTCTCCGGAATAGACAGGAACAACCATGGCGTCGACCAGCACCGGGGCGGGGAAACTGCCCACTTATGCGGAACTGCGGCAGCGTCCGGCCCCGGTGTCCGGCACGTCGTGGGGCCTGTTCGGAGACGACGATGAGTTGGGTACCCTCAACCTCCTGACGCCTGAGCGGGTCCGGCAGGCGGCCGAGGTGATCACTGAGGGGCGCCGCTTCGGCCTGAACCTCAGGCTCGACGCCTTCAACCCGCCGCTGATCGCCCACCGGGGCAACCCGGAGCACAGGATCTTCGGGCTCAACGAGTTCCACCGGGACGACCGTCTGGACAACTTCTTCCTCCAGGCCTCGACGCAGATCGACGGCCTGCGGCACTTTGGTCATCCCGACCGGGGTTTCTACGGTGGCCGTGCCGGCACCGAGGTCACCGACGAGACGCCGACCCTCGGTCTGCAACGCGTCGCGGAGCAGGGCATCGTGGGCCGTGGTGTACTTCTCGACGTCGCACGCTTCCGCGAGCAGCAGGGCCGGCCCATCGACCACGACGCCGGCGAGGCGATCCAGGTCACCGACCTGGACGCCACTGCCCTGTGGCAGGGCAGTGATTTCCGTGACGGGGACATCCTCCTGCTGCGCACCGGCTGGCTGGCGCACGCCCGCAACCGGATCCCCGCACCCGGTGCCCCGGTGCGCAGCGCCGGCCTGGCGGCCACCGAGGAAACCGCCGCGTGGCTGTGGGATCACCATTTCTCCGTCGCGGCGGCCGACAACATCGCGCTCGAGGCCTGGCCGGTCGGGGAATCTGAAGTAGTGACGGAGGCGGAGCGTTCCGGTGCCCTGGCGATCAACTCCCACACCGGCATGCTGCACCGCATCCTCATCCCGCTGCTTGGACTGACCATCGGGGAGCTGTGGGACCTTGACGAACTCGCCGCGGCGTGCGCCGGACGTGGGCGCCACGAGGTCTTCATCAGCGCGGAACCGCTCAACATCGTCGGCGGCGTCGGGAGTCCCGCCAATGCCCTGGCCATCCTCTGATGAGAATCCCAGGTCTCTCCAGCGGAACAACCTACCGGATGGTCACCTGGCGGGACTTGATGTTCTGCAGCTGCTTGCGCTCATCGGCGGTGAGCTGGGCGTCGTTGGCCAATTCGGTGTCAACGGCCGCGGAGACGCGGTTGAGCTCGGTGCCGTAGGAGTCCCAGGCAACCTCCGGGTCGAGGTCGAAGACGGGGACGATGATGCCGTGGGTGCGGAAGACACCGGCGAATTTTGTGTTCTCGCCGAGGTTGAGCTCACCGCGGGCGGCGACACGTGCCAGGGCGTTGAGGAGGGCGTCCTCGTTGTCGGCGGGGCGGACCCAGCGGATGTGGGCCTTGCCCCCGCCGGGGTTGACCCACCACACGGCACCGGGGATCTCGGTGTCCACACGGTGGGATTCCACGACGGAGTCGTTGGCGGCCTGCAGGGCCTGGACGGTGGCGGCGTCGAGCTCGGTGCCCTCCGGCAGCCACCAGTTGAAGTCCTGGTGTTCGGTGACCTCCAGCTTGGTGTCGGCGGTGAGGAATTCGCTCAGGGCCGGCTGGCTGCCGTCGGCGACACCGGAGTCCAGGGTCTGGCCTGGTTCAGCGTCCTTGAGCCAGTTGAGGGCGTAGGCAAGGTCGCGGCCGGGGTTCTGGCTGTGGGTGGTGGTCTGCAGGGCGACGAAAGCGGTACCGCCGTTGTCCTGCTCGCGGATCAGCGCGGCGGCGCCGCCGGGCAGGACGGTGGCGATGTGGACTTCACGGTCGATGCCGGTGACGTCGACCTTCGCCGTGGCGGAGGGGACAAACTCCTGCAGGGCGATGAGGTCGGCTTCACCGCCGATGCCGCCGTAGGGGCGGGGATCCTTCTCCAGGGCAGCGCGCTCCGCGGCGCGGGCGGCGAGTTTCGCCTGGCGGCGGCTCATGCCCTCGGGCAGGTTATCGTTGTTCTTCTTCTTGGCCATGGGTCAAAGATACCCGCCCGCCTGGGTTGCCGAGGGTCCGGAGGGCGAGTTCGGGTTCATCGGTGGCCATCAGGTCCACTCCCTTATCCCGGGCCCAGAGCATGTCCTCGGGGTC
>CAYSIP010000109.1:0-8528 GCA_964431055.1 uncultured Corynebacterium sp.
GGCGACGGCCGAGGGCACGAACTCCTGCAGCGCCACCAGGTCGGCCTCGGCGGCGAGGCCGCCGTAGGGGCGGGGATCCTTCTCGAGGGCGGCACGCTCCGCGGCACGGGCGGCAAGCTTCGCCTGGCGGCGGCTCATGCCTTCGGGCAGATCGTCCTTCTTCTTGTTCTTCTTGGCCATGTCCTCAAACCTACAGGGACACCCCGTGCAGCACCTCCAGCGCCACCTCGGGGTGGTCGGTGGCCATGAAGTCGACGCCGACGTCCCTCGCCCAGAGCATGTCCTCTGGTTCGTTGACGGTCCACATGTAGGTGGGCAGCCCGCGGCGTCCGATGAGGTCGGCCCGTTCGCGGCCCCGCGTCAGGGAGAGGCCGAGACCGGTGGGGCCGCCGGGGTGCACGTCGAGGGGATTGACCCGGCGTTCGATGCGGCGCCGCAGGCGGAAACGGTCCATGTGGGGGGCCAGGGCACGCATCCGGGCGATGGCGACGGGAGAGAAGGAGATGAGGTGGATGCGCGGGTCCTCCTCCATGCCGGCGTAGCGCAGTCGGTGCAGCACCTGTTCCTCGAGCATCCGACCCTGTCGGATGGGGTGCTTCGTCTCGATGTAGAGGTGGTGGTCGGGGTGCCCGGCCATCAGCTCCAGCAGTTCATCCAGGGTGAGGACGGTCTGGGGGTGCTCCCCGGTGCCGAAATTGTGTTTCCGCAGTTCCGCGAGCGTCTGTCGGGAGACTCTGCCGCGACCGTCGGACACCCGGTCGATGACGGGGTCGTGGACGATCACGGTCTTGCCGTCACGGGTCAGGCGCACGTCGCATTCGACGCCGTGGACGGGCAGCTCGAGGGCCTTCTCGAAGGCGAGGCGGGTCAGTTCGGGATATTTCCCGGACCAACCACGGTGGGCGATGATCTTCATGTCCCACTGCACCCGCGCCCTAGTCCGTGTCCCAGCTGCCGATGCGGCGCAGCAGCTGACGGTTCTTGCGCTGGGAGCGGCCCAGCCTGGTGGACAGGCGGTGGAGGACGTGGATGGCGTCGGCGATGTGCGGGCCCTTGTTGAGCATGACGCACTCGGCGCGCAGGGCGTAGGCCGCGTCGGTGATCTCGGCGCGCGAGGGCAGGCCGGATTTCGCCAGGTTCTCCAGCACCTGGGTCGCCAGGATCGTGGGGATGTGGCCGGACTCGGCCATCTGCGAGATCAGGCGGGGCACCTCTGCCATGCGCTCGAAACCGAGCTCGACGGCCAGGTCACCGCGGGCGATCATGATGCCCAGGTTGGCGTGGCGCATGCCCACCAGCAGCACGGCGGCCAGGTTCTCGTAGGCGGGGATCGTCTCGATCTTAAGTACGAGTCCCAGGTTGCGCACGTGCTCGGCGGCCTCGGGGCCGGCGGTGGATTCGGTCTCCACGGCGATCTGCTCGAGGGTGTGCAGCAGGAATTCGACGTCATCGACGTCGCGGATGAAGGAGACGTTGGCGATGTCGGCGTGGCGGGTGACAAACCGCAGCGCGGCGATGTCCTCCTCCGTCAGGCTCGGCAGCGGCAGGTGGGTCTCCGGCAGGTTGATGCCCTTGTAGGCGGCCAGCTTGGTGCCGTCGGGGCCGGCGAAGGTGATGTCCAGGTCGATCTCCGTGTGGCCGTCATCGGTGGCCCGTTTGTCGACGGCCCTCGCGGCGATGGCGCCGTCGTCGAACAGCACCCGCTGACCGACCTCGATCGCGGCGACGGCCTCCGGCAGGGTGCAGCTGATGCGGGGGGTGGTGTGCGGGCCGGGCTCGGCGGGGGTCTGGTCGTCGGTGAGGATCAGACGGTCGCCGGTGCGCAGGAGGAAACGCTGCCCGGTCGGGGGCACCCCGGACACCCGTGTCTTCCGCCAGTCGTGTTCGAGCAGGGTCGAATTGGAGATGTACGCGTTGCGGCGGCCCTCCGCCAGCACCGCCCGGGAACCCTCGCCTCTGCGGTCGTCGATGCGGCTGACGGTGAAGAAACGCTTGGAGTCACGGTTGTCCACCAGCGATATCACGCTGTCGATCTCCAACCCGGCCAACCACTCGGGGTCGACCTGCAGCGACAGGGTGGGCCGGCCCGGCAATCCTTCGGGCACGGGAACGGGTTCCTCACCCGCGGCGGTCAACCACAGCTTGGCGGGGGTGAGCACCTGGCCGGTCGGCGTGCGGGTGACCCGCGCACGGCCCACGGCCGGCCCTTCAACGATCTCACCGGTGCGCACCTTGGGGCCGGCCAGGTCCATGGAGATCTTCACCTGCCGGTCGGCCTCCCGGGCGGCGGTGTGGACGTTGTCGATCATCCGCTCCCAGGTGGCCGCGTCATCGTGGGCGCAGTTGATGCGGGCCAACTCCATTCCGGCGTCGACGAAACCGCGGACCAGGCCGAGGTCATCACCCGCCTCGGTCGGCAGGGTCACCATGATCCGGGAGTGCGTCTCGTCGGAGGAGTCGCCGAACAGGGTCGCGGCATGCTCCTCCAGGATGTCGTCGGCGCGGGCGAAGGCGCCACCGAGTTCGGAGGCCTCGTACTTCAGGTCCTCGCCGGCGTAGGCGGACAGGACGTTGCGGGCGGCCTGCAGACGGGGCAGCACCGACGGCTCGGTCGTCGTCAGGCGGGTCGCGCCGAGGGAGGCCAGCCCGCCCTGCAGGGGGCGGATGTCCCGCTGGCGCAGGGCGGAGTAGTGGACGAGGTTGACGGCGCCGTCGCGGTGGTTCTCGGCCACCTTGTCGATGGCCTCCCGCTGGGCCTCCTCCTCCCGCTCGAGAGCCGCAATGAGCTCATCGACCTGGATGATCAGTTCCTGCAGCCTGTTTTCCACGTGTCTGCCTCCGACTAATTGGGGTCTTCCCGCCATTGTGCCCGCGTTCGCCGGCCGCGGCATCCGGAGGCAACCCGGTGCTCACCTTCGTTGTGGGCTGCGCGAATGATCGGTCTCTGCCACAATCGGCCGCATGCGGATGTCTCGTCCCACACTGTCGCGCCGGATCCTGTTGAAGACGGTGACCGGAGTGCTCCAGGGGGCGGTGTTCACGCTCGAGGTGATCTCCGACCTGACCCCCGGGGTGCGGATGGGCACCCGACGCCGTCGCCTGCCGGCCAACCTCGGGGCGGGAATCATGGGCGCCGAAGTGGCGACCTGGTGGGCGATCTCCCCCTCCCTGCTCCCCCGCCCCTGGTGGATCACCGCCGCGAACGTGGCCATCTGCCAGGCCGTGGGCCACATCGTCGGGGCGGGTGGCACATGGGCCCTGCGCAAACTCCACGAGACGGCCGGGCGTCGCCCACCTGCCCGCCTGGTGCGCCCCCCCTCAAGCGGCACCCACGTGGTACTCGCCGCGGTCACCGCGGTGGCCACCCTGCAGAGCCTGCGCCGCCAGGGCCAGCAGGCCAATCTCATCGGCGTGCGTCGAGGAAGGCGTGGGCGACGGCACGCCCTGATCGGCACGGCCGTCGGAACCTTCGGTTACGGTGCCCTGCTGTTGCTCGGCGACGGTCTCCAACAGGGCGTGGACCGCATGAGCCGACGCCTGGCCCCTTTCCTACCGCCGTGGCTGAGCTGGCCGTTGGCCGCCGTGACGGTGGGTGCACTCGCCGCGGTGGCCAGTGACCGGGTGCTGCTGCGCCGCTTCCTCATCCGCGTCGCCCGGGAGGCCGAGATGGTCAACCGCGCGGTGTTTCCCGGCACGTCCGTCCCCTGGGAACCCGAACGTTCGGGTAGCCCGTGGTCGCTGGAGGCGTGGACGGCCGTCGGCTCGCAGGGGCGGGCGGTGCTCTCCGGCGGGCCCCGGGCCCGGAACATCATCCAGGTCACCGGCCTGGACTTCGCACGCGAACCCATCCGCATCTTCATCGGGCTGGTGCCGGGCCGCACGTTGCGGCAGGCGGTGGACCTGGTGCTGGCGGAGATGGACCGCACCGGCGCCTTCCACCGTGACACCCTCGTCATCCAGGTCTCCGCCGGCACCGGGTGGATCACGGACTGGTCGCTGGATTCCGTGGAATTTCTCACCGGCGGCAACTGCGCCACGATGGCGCTGCAGTATTCGTTCCTGCCCAGCGCGTTCTCCTATTTCGACGACCGGGAGCTGTCTTCCCGGGCCGCGAAGCTGCTCGTCGACGCCGTCCTCGAAAGGCTGGAGCGGATGCCTGCGGACAATCGGCCACGGTTGTACATCGCCGGAGAGTCCCTGGGGGCCTACGGCGCGGCCTCGGCATTCAGTGACCTGGAGGAGCTGCTCGACCGGGTCGACGGGGCGTTGTTCAGCGGGGCGCCCCGCTTCACCCGGTTGATCGCCGAGCTGACCCGGCAGCGGGAGGACGGTTCACCGGAACGGCTGCCCGTCGTGGACGGCGGCCGCCGCGTCCGTTTCGTGGCGCACCCCGCCCACCTGCACCGGGATTACACCGGCCAGCCCTACCGGCACGCCTGGGAGCGCCCGCGGGTGGTCGTCGCACAGCACGCCTCCGACCCGATCGTGTGGTTCAGTTCCCGGTTGTTCTGGCGCCGTCCCGACTGGCTCACGGAACCGGGTTCGCGTGGGGTGCCCGCCCCGCGTGGCCAGCACCTGGACGTGTTCGCCGGGATGCGCTGGATCCCGTTCATCACCGCCTGGCAGGTCGGACTCGACCAGCTCACGTCGACCACCTCGCCGAGCGGGCACGGGCACAACTACCACGGGGAGATGCTCCACTACTGGGCCGAGGTCCTGGGCGACCACGACGGCGTGCGCGTCGAGCCCACCCCGACGTTCATGGCCCGCGCCGAGCAGTGGATCCGGTCACACACGGTCCGGCGCTGACTGGCGCAACCGTGCACCGTCATAACGCAACCGCGGCCCGTCCGTGACGCCCGCGCCGGCGACCGCGACGTCGGCGACCCGCCGCCAGGACATGTCGACGCCGTCAGCATCGACGGTGAGCGTGCTGTAACCGTGCGCGTCGAGCTCCACGTGCGAGATGTGCGGGTTATGGCGCAGCAGATGCGCCTCCGCCGCCCGCGAGAGCGGGTTGCCCTCCGGCAGCCGCAGCATGTCGTCGACATTCGGCGCCGAAACCGAGGTGCACACCAGCTCGGCCGCGATGACCCGGCCAGCGTGCTCGATGTGGCTGGCCCACTCCGAATGGATGTCCCCGGTGAGGAACACGGTGCGCCCGTGCGGATGCTGCCCGGCGAGCTGGACCAGCAGCCGGTCCCGGTCCGCAGCGTAACCGTCCCACTGGTCGGCGTTGAACGGGGTGCCCGCGACGTCGACGCCCACCATCTCACGGATCGGCCCCTCCACCATCTGCTCCAGGGCGATCAGGTTGAGCGGGGCCATCATCACGGAGGTACCGATCAGGTTCCACCGAACCGGGGAGGTCGCCAGCCGCGAGGACAACCAGGAGAACTGCTCCGAACCCATGATCGTCCGCCCGTCGCTGGTGCGCTGCGCCGGGTGCAGCACCCCCGGCGCGCTGCGGTAACTGCGCAGATCCAGCATGTGCAGTTCCGCCAGGCGGCCGAAGCGCAGCGTGCGGTAGATGTGGCCGCCCCGCGACGGGGAGCTGCCGCGCACCGGCAACCACTCGAGGTAGGCCCGCATCGCGGCGTCACGGCGGGCGCCCCAGTCCCCGTCGAGCTCACCGTGGTTCTCCGCCCCGCCGGCCCAGGCGTCGTTGGCGAGCTCGTGATCGTCCCAGGTGACCACCCAGGGTGCGGCGGCATGGGCCTCCTGCAGCTCGACGTCGCGGCGGTAATGGCCGTGGCGGGAGCGGTAGTCGGCGAGCGAGCGCAGACCCCAGGTGGGCACATGCGGGCGGACCACGCCGTGCCTGCCGGCGTAGTCGCCGGACGCGTACTCGTAGAGATAGTCGCCCATGTGGACCACGACGTCGATCTCGCCGGCCCAGGCACGGCGGGCGATGTCGGAGTAGGCGCCGAAATAACCCGACTCGTAGTTCGCGCACGAGCACACCGCCAGGCGCAGGGCGTCGGGCTCGGCGTCGTCGGCGGGAGCGGTGCGGGTGCGGCCGGTGCGGGAGACCCGGCCGGCGTGCGCCCCGTCGAGGACGGTGAAGCGGAAGAAGTGGACGGTGTCCGGTTCCAACCCGAAGGGGTCGACGTGGACGGTGTGGTCGGTGGCGGCGCTGGCCGTCGCGGCGCCGGAATGCACCGGCACGGTGAAGCTCTCGTCGCGGGCGACCTCCCAACCCACCCGCACGTCCGGCCCCAGACCGGAACCGGGCACCGACTCCGGATCGGGCGTCACCCGCGTCCACAGGATCACCGAGGTGGGCAACGGATCCCCGGAGGCCACCCCGTGCATGAACACGCCGTGCTCGGCCGGGGGATAGGGGCCCGGCTGATGTAACCGGGCCAGCTCGGCCAGATCCGCGTCCGCGAAAGCCTGGTTACCGGTGGCGTGCACCCGGTTCAACGCGCCGGGCACGGTGGCCGTCGTCCCCACGGCGAGCGTTCCGCGCAGCAGGGCGCGGCGGCTCAACCGATGGAACCACCGGCGCCGCCCGTCCATGCCGTCCTGTGTCACGGGCCCATTGTCACCCCACCGCGGGACCCGCGCAGAGCGGGACGGAAGATTTCACACGGGATTAACGGCTGCGTCACCTGGGGGGAATCTAGAATGGCCGGCATGTCACCCCCCGACCATCATCCCCCGCAGGCGGTACTCTTCGACCTCGACGGCACGCTCGTCGACCACCGGAGTGCCGCCCGGGCGGGTGTGGACGCGTGGTGCGTGGAACTGGGACTGGCTCCCGGTCAGTGGGAACGCTGGTTCGCCATCGAACGCAAATGGTTCAGCCGTTTCGAACGCCGCGAGGTCACCCACCTCGGGCAACGGGTGGAACGCGCCCGCGAGTTCCTCGACCGCCCCTGGCTGAGCGAACGGGAAGCGCTGCACCTCTACGAGCGTTACCTGGCCGTCTACCGCGAGCACTGGCGCGCCTATGACGACGCCCGCCCCGCCCTGGAGTCCGCGCTGGGAACCGGGGCGGCCGTCGGTGTCCTGACGAACGGGGCGCAGGAGATCCAGATCGACAAGCTGGAACGCACCGGACTGCTCCTCGATGACGTCGTGGTCCTCTCCGCGACCGAGCTGCAGGCGGCGAAACCCCAGCCGGAGGCCTATACGGCGGCGGTCGCGCGCCTCGGCGTCGGGGCCGGGGACGCGGTGCTGATCGGCGACGACTGGATCAACGACGTCGCCGGTGCGCGCCGGGCCGGCATGGGCGGGGTTTACCTGCTGCGCGAGGGCGTCGACCGGGCCCCGGACTGCCCGGCCGACGAGCCGGTGATCACCTCACTCGACGAGCTCGAATGGGCCGGCTGAGCTCGGGTCAGGCCGGCAGGCGGCAGGCCACGCCCGTGGAGTGGTGCGGGCAGTAGCCGTTGGGCACCTTGTGGAGGTACTGCTGGTGCTCGTCCTCGGCGAGGTAGTACTCGCCCGAGTCCGTCTCCGCGAGCGTCCGGACCTCGGTGGTCACCT
Organism: uncultured Corynebacterium sp.; assembly: GCA_964431055.1. Taxonomy (GTDB): domain Bacteria; phylum Actinomycetota; class Actinomycetes; order Mycobacteriales; family Mycobacteriaceae; genus Corynebacterium. The sequence goes on from CAYSIP010000109.1 coordinate 7,495, forward strand.
CGCCGAAGCCGTGGCCTTTGAGCTGCTCGGCGTAGTGGTCGACGATGCCCTGGATTTCGGCCTTCTCCACCTCCGCGCCGCCCCCGGCCGTGTAGAAGGCGGAACGGTACTGGGTGCCCACGTCATTGCCCTGCCGCATGCCCTGGGTCGGGTCGTGGGCCTCGAGGGCGGCTGCGACGATCTGCCGCAGGGAGATGCGCGCCGGGTCGTAGACGACCTCGACGACCTCCGCGTGGTTGGTCCGCCCGGAGCAGACCTCCCGGTAGGTGGGGTTGACGGTGACGCCGCCGGCGTACCCGGCGGAGGTGGACTCCACCCCCTCCATCTGCCAGTACATCTGCTCCACGCCCCAGAAACAGCCGATGCCGATGATCACGGACTTCTGGCCATCCTTCCAGGGGCCGGTGATCGGCGTTCCGAGCACGGCGTGGGGCGCGGGGTGGGGCAGCACCGGGTGACGGCCGCCCTTCAACGCCTCCTCACGGGGTACCAGTTCGGGGGTGCGCATGAACATCCAGGACATCTCCTGCTCCGTTCCATCAAAAATCGCTACTGTGGGGGCCAGGCGGTGTCGGGGCCGCGGGGCCCGGATTATCGGGTCCCACTGTACCTACGCCGCGCATGGGCTCCGGTCGTTGAGACCGGTACCTGTATCAACGCAGAACGGACCGCCGATCATCCCGCGATTGGATTACGAAATATATTCATTGCGGAATTCAATTGTTCACCTATAATCGGCGGTGGTGCGGTTTACCGACACGGAGCCGCACGACACAGACGAAAGGATTGTCACATGGCTGTCTACGAACTTCCCGAGCTCGACTACGCTTACGACGCTCTTGAGCCCCACATCTCCGCCGAGATCATGGAGCTGCACCATTCGAAGCACCACGCCACCTACGTCGCCGGCGCCAACGCCGCGCTCGAGGGCCTGGAGGCGGAGCGCAACGGTGACGCCAACCCGGACAAGATCCGCGCCCTGTCCAAGAACCTGGCCTTCAACCTGGGTGGCCACACCAACCACTCCATCTTCT
>CAYSIP010000110.1:0-8518 GCA_964431055.1 uncultured Corynebacterium sp.
GCCCTTGGGCGCGAAGAGCCAGCCCTTGCCGTCGGCCTGCATGATGAACGGGTCGATGCCCGACAGCGCCGCAACGCCCGTGTCGCTCTGCGAGGGGCGATGATCCGGCCTGAGCGTGGCCGGGAAGTCCGGCACGTCGGGCCCGACCCACCTGCCCTGCTCCTCGTCCCACCAGATGTATTTCTTCCGCTCGCTCCACGGCCTGCCCTCCGGGTCGGCGGAGGCGCGGTTGTAGAGGATGCGACGGTTGGCCGGCCATGCCCATCCCCACTCGAGGGCGACCTCGTCCTGTTCGTGGCCCGGCTTTCGTCGGGCGGCCTGGTTGACGCCGTCGGCGTAGACGCCGGTGTAGATCCAGCAACCACCGGAGGTGGTGCCGTCGGCCTTCATCTCGGTGAAGGCGGACAGCGGCTGGCCGGCCTTCTCACCGGCCAAGTGGCGGCCGTTGATCTCGGCCAGCACCGTCTCGGCGTCGGGGTCTCCGTGCTCGTCGGTCGGGTAATCCCAGGTGATTGCCTGGAGAGGTAGGTCCCGTGGGTCGGTGGAATCGGCGACCTTCTCCCGGATGCGCTGGCCCAGCTTGTAGAAGAACTCCAGCTCGCTCTGGGCGTCCCCCGGCGGGTTGACGGCCTTGTGACGCCACTGCAGCATGCGCTGCGTCTGGGTGAAGGTGCCGGCCTTCTCCACGTGGTTGGCGGCCGGCATGAAGAACACCTCGGTGTCGATGTCCTCCGGGCTCATCTCCCCGGTCTCGATCTCGGGGCCGTCCTTCCAGAACGTGGCGGTTTCGATCAGCTGGAAGTCCCGAACCACCAGCCACTTGAGGTTGGCGAGGCCCGCGCGCTGTAGTTTGCCGTTCGCGGAACCGACCGCCGGGTTCTGGCCGAAGACGAAGTAGCCGTCGACCTTGCCGTCGATCATCGCCATCGTGGTCGTGTACGTGTCATGGACGCCGGTGATCTTCGGCAGGAGGTCGTACCCCCAGTCGTTGTCCTCAGTCGCGGCGTCACCGAACCAGGCCTTGAGAAGGCTGACGGCGTAGGCGTCCGCGTTGGCCCAGAATCCCTTCTGATTGGGCGAGCAGAAGCTGTTGATGTACTCCTCCAGCGTCTGCTCCTCCACGCTGGGCATCGGCAGGTAACCGGGCAGCAGATTGAACAGCGTGGGAATGTCGGTGGAGCCCTGGATGCTCGCGTGCCCGCGCAGCGCCATGATGCCGCTGCCCGGCCGCCCGACGTTGCCCAGCAGGAGCTGGAGGATCGTCGAGGTGCGGATGAACTGTGCGCCCAAGGAGTGCTGGGTCCATCCCAGCGCGTAGGCGAAACAGGTGGTCCGCTCTCGTCCGGAGTTCTCCGTGATGGTCCGGGCGAGGTAATCGAAGTCCTCCCGCGAAACGCCGCAGGCATCCTCCACCATCTCCGGGGTGTAGCGGGCGTAGTGGCGTTTGAGGATCTGGAAAACCGTGTTCGGGTTCTCCAGGGTCTCGTCAACCTCGTGGTGCCAGGACCCGATCTTCGGCCCGCCGGAACCGTAGGAGTGCGGCCGAGCCTCCTCCTTCATTTTCCCGCCGTCCTCGTTGGCTTCGCCGGCGTCCTTCGGGGTGTCCTGCCCCGGGGCGTCACTGCGTGCCTTGTAGGACCAGGATTTCAGATCGTATTCGCCGGTCTCCGGATCAAAGCCCGAGAACAGGCCCCCGAGGTCCTCCGTGTCCCGGAAATCGTCGTTGACGATGGTTGCTGCGTTGGTGTACGCGAGGACGTACTCCCTGAACCACAGGTCGTTGCTGAGCACGTGGTTGATCAGCGCACCGAGCAGCACGATGTCCGAGCCCGCGCGCAGCGCGATGTGGCGGTCAGACACGGCCGAGGTACGGGTGTACCGCGGGTCGACGTGAATGATCTTCGCGCCTCTCGCCTTGGCCTCCGTCACCCACTGGAATCCCACCGGGTGGTTTTCGGCCATGTTGGAGCCCTGAATGACGATGCAGTCAGCATTCGCCATATCCTGCAGCGACTGGGTGGCGCCGCCGCGTCCGAACGAAGTTCCCAGACCGGGAACCGTGGCGGAGTGTCATATACGGGCCTGATTTTCGAGCTGGATCGCACCGGCGGCGGTGAACAGCTTTTTGATCAGGTAGTTTTCCTCGTTGTCGAGGGTCGCTCCGCCGAGTCCGGCGATGCCCATGGTGCGGTTGACCGGGCGACCGTGTTCATCGGTGTCCTGCCAGCCGTTACGGCGGGCCTCCATGAACCGGTCAGCGATCATGTCGGTGGCGGTGTCGACGTCGAGCCGCTGCCACTCCCGTGACTTCGGTGCCCGGTAGAGCACCTCCGTCTGCCGGCTCGAGGAATTCACGAGCTGCTCGCTCGCCGAACCCTTCGGGCACAGACGACCGCGCGAGACCGGGGAATCCGGGTCGCCCTCGATCTGAATGACTTTCTCGTCCTTGACGAAGACCCGCTGCCCGCAACCCACGGCACAGTACGGACACACACTCTGGACCACCCGATCGGCGGTCGTGGTGCGGGCGGTCAGGTCCTTGGACCTTCGGGACTGGACGTTCTCACCGCGCCCGAAGGCATCGCCCGAGCGCAGCTGCCGGAGGACCGGCCATCCCAGGAAGTTTTTCCGCGACATAGCTCACACCCTATCTGGTTGTCCCGGCAGGTGCCACGATGCGCCCCGATTGGGCAGGAGACTGCGGGGGGTAATGCCGCAGTGTCAGAAGGACAGGACGAGGCGCCCCCGGACGCCGCCGGCCTCGAGCCGTCGATGCGCTTCCGGAGCCCGTTCCATCGGCAGCACGTCCGCCACCCGCAGGGTGAGCTCGCCCCGTTCCACCTGACGTCGCAGTGTGTCTAGTTTCTCCCGGTCCCGGGCGTAATCGACCACGAGAATCGGGTGGAAGACGATCCCGCGTTCGCCGGGTTCGTCGTGGCCGCGGATGGTGACCACGGTGCCGCCGTCCCGGACCGCCGGGGTGAGCTGATCGAGCAGAAGCGCCCCATCGACGGCCCCCGCCACGCCTGCGGGGTACCGCTCGCGAACCAGTCCAGCGAAAGCCTCACCGCGGGGCAGCACCACGTCGGCACCCAATGACCGGACGAGTTCCTCGTCCTCCTCGGACGCGTCCGCGACCACGGTCAGTCCATCCGCCTTCGCCAGCTGTGTGACGTAACCGCCCAGGGCTCCCGCTGCTCCGGTCACCGCCAGCACTCCGCCCGGTTCAAGGTTCAGGGTGTCCAGCGCGAGCCTGGCGGTCAGGCCGTTCATCGGCAGGGTCGCGGCCTCGGTGTGACTGACCCCATGCGGGGCGGCGGCGACCGACTCCACCGGGACCGCGATCAGCTCGGAGTAGGCGCCGTGGGAACCGCGTGGCACCACCACCGCCATCACCGCATCCCCCACGTTCAGATCGGTCGGAGTGTCCGGCCCGACCTTCTCGACCACCCCGGCCGCATCCATGCCGGGGACATACGGCGGAGGGAAACCTCCGGTCCCGCGTTGCCCCGCGCGCCCGACGGTGTCGGTCGGGTTCACCGCGGCGGCGTGGACCCGGATGAGGATCTCACCTTTCCGCGGCGTGGGGTCCGCCAGCTCGATGACCTCGAGGACCTCTGGCCCTCCTGTCCCATGAAATCCGATCGCCTTCATGTCCCGTCAACGACCGGGGGCCCGGCAAAGGTTCCCTCAGACCGTGTCGGAGACCACTTTTTCGGGCGAGAGACCGGTCCACCTCGATATTATTGCAGGTCAGAGCATAAAACCTTGTCAGTACGTAATGATCCGTGCAACAGTGGATGTCATCAGAAGCGGCGGTCGGTTGACCGTAGCAATGCGGTACACCGGCTCCGCTGAACGACGATCGAGGAGGTCAACGTGAAGCTCCCCTGGCTCAAATCCGCGCTCGAGAATAATGACGGCCCGTTCCTATCCGTCTATCTCGACACCACCCGAACAGATCCCACCGCAGCATCGGAACTCGAGACCCGGTGGGGGCAGTTCCGCGATCGGGTCCTCGAGGAGGGTGCACCGCAGGACATCCTCGACAGGATCGAGGACTCAATTCTCCGGCAGACGTCGATCGGCGGCCGCCACGGCCGGGCGGTGCTGGCCACCGGGTCCAAGATCCTGCTCGACCGTGTCCTCCCGGTTCCCCCGCAACAGGAACTGGTGCACTGGGGAGAACGCCCGAAGTTGCTGCCCCTGCTGCAGCTGACGCCCTACGCGATCAGCCAGCTGCTGATCGAGGTCGACCGGGCAGGCGCTGACCTGCACCTGCGAGCTCCTGAGGAGCCGAACCTGGCGGAGGACGCGAACGGCCACGGTGCCGAGATCTCGGTCGACGGCGGCCACGACGAACTCCACAAGAGCCGCAACAGCGGTGCGGATTCCGGACGTGGTTGGCGCTCGGACAATTTCGAGGCCCGCGTCGAGGACTCTTGGGAGCGCAATGCCGAGGCCGTCGCCGACCAGGTCAACAAGTTGGTGATGGAACGTAAGCCCCACATGGTGATGCTCACCGGCGACGTGCGGGCCCAGGGTCTGCTCAAGGCGGAGCTGCGGCGCGAGGTCCTCGACCGGTTGGTCACCCTCTCCGGCGGCACGCGCGGGGTGAGCCTCGAGCGAGACTCCTTCCGGGAGGAGTTGGCGAAGGCCACGCAGAACTACATCGACAAGGTCGGCAACGATCTGGCTGACCGCTTCCGGGAGACCCAGGGACGCGACACGGGTTCCATTGCGGGTGGTCTGGGGGTGGCCGAGGTGCTTCAGCGCGGCCAGGTTGATGAGCTGATCTTCAACCCCGGCCGGGAACCGGAGAATGTCGAGGACCTGTTTTACCAGGCGATCACGACCGACTCCGGCGTCTATGCCGTGGATGAGGAGTTCCTCAGCATTCCCGGCGGTATCGCCGGCTTCCTGCGATGGGACGACGACGCCACCCCGTCCAACCAGATCGGGAGCATGTCCGGGGATCGGGCACGGGAGGACGCAGTGGACCCGGACCGCGACGAGATTTCGCCCCGGCGTGCGGAGGAGGAGAAGCTGCGTAGCTGACTAACCGGACAGCATCGGAATCCCGGCAGGAGCCACCGCGCACGTGCGGTGGACGCCGCCGGGATTTCCCCGTTTCCGCCCCTTCCCGCCTGGTCTTCGACGACGGTATCATGCAGGCATGATCCGCCGGGCCACCGACGAGGACGCCGTGACCGTCGGCACGCTCCTCCACCGTTTCAACGCGGAATTCGCCGTCGCTGAACCTGTGTTGCCCTCAGCAGAAGACTTCGGCAGACGCTTTCGCTCGCTGCTCCCCCGTTCTGACGTCCTGGTGCTCCTGGCCGAGGACAGCGACGGAGAGCCGGTCGGCTTCGCCTTCGTCACGCTGCGCCCCACCCCCTATTACGACGGCCCCCTGGCCTATCTTGAGGAGCTCTACGTCGATCCCGACCTGCGCAGCCAGGGAATCGGCGGGCAGCTTCTCACCGAACTCATCAGAGACGTGCGCGCACGGGGCAGCCAGGAGCTGCACATCGGGGTCGACGCCCCCGACACCGCGGCCCGACGCTTTTACGAACGCCACGGTTTCAGCAATCTGGATCCCGAGTCGGGCGAGCCGATGCTGCTGTACCTGCGCGAGTTCGGATGATCAACGGTGGCCCCCGCCTTTCAGCCCAGACTGCCCAACGCCTCGCGGAAGGCCGCCGTGGCGGCGTCGCCGAAGGGAACGAAGATCACCTCCCGCACTGTCATTTCCGCATCCCCCGCGGTCGCCGCAACCGTCTTGACGGCGATGCGCGCGGCGCCGTCAAGCGGCCAGCCGTACACCCCGGCGGAGATTGCCGGGAACGCGACCGTCTCCGCCCCCAGCTGCGCGGCCACCCGCAGTGATTCGCGATAACAGGAGGCCAACGTCTGTGAGCGGTCCTCGTTCTCCGAGTACACGGGCCCGACGGTGTGGATCACCCACCGTGCCGGCAGTCGGCCGGCGGTGGTCGCCACGGCACGGCCGGCTGGCAACCCGTCGGGCAGTTCACCGGCCCGCAGGCGGCGGCATTCGGCGAGGATCTGCTCCCCACCGCGGCGGTGGATCGCCCCGTCCACTCCCCCTCCTCCCAGCAGGCTGGAGTTCGCGGCGTTGACCACCGCGTCCACCTCGATGTCCGTGATGTCCCCGGGTTGCATGCGTAGTTTCACGCCACCCAGCCTAACCGGACGGCAGAACCGCCACAACGAACCGTGAACTTATCATTTCCCTTGGAATGCCGAGCTCAGGGCGGTAATCTGAGCACGATAGATCAGGATGGTCGCTCCGCACGGAGGTGACGATGGAGGACGGACGGGCGGCAGACGTTTTCCGGATCCGTGCCGTGATGCGGGAGGTGGACCGTGCCGGCTTCCTGCCGCGCCGACAGCGTCCCTTCGCCGACCTGAATGTGCCGCTGCCCATCGGTCACGGCCAGACGAATTCACAGCCGTCCACTGTGGCTTTCATGCTCGAACTTCTGGAGGTGCGCCCGGGTGATCGGATCCTCGACGTCGGTTGCGGCTCCGGTTGGACCACCGCGCTACTGGCCATTCTGGCCGGCGAGGCAGGTCAGGTGATCGGAGTCGAACGGATTCCTTCTCTGACCCGCTTCGGCGCCGCCAACCTCGCCCCGTTCAACCTGCCCAACGCCGAGATCCGCCAGGCCACCCCCGGGGTCTTCGGCCTGCCTGAGGAGGCCCCCTTCGACCGGATCCTCGTCTCCGCGGAGGCAGAGAAACTGCCCGCCGACCTGAGCGACCAGCTGGCGGACGACGGCGTCCTCGTCGTGCCGGTCGCCGGAACCATGATGAAGGTCCGGAAGGGGCCGTTCGACAGGCCCACCGTCACCCGCCACGGTGGCTTCCGCTTCGTCCCCCTGCTGCGGGACCGCTGAACACCACCGACGCCACCACTAACCCGTGAAGTGGCGGCGGCACCGCGCCTCATACATCTCCGCTCCGCCGACGCGTGCCGCATTGGACTCCCGGGCGTCGGCGTCCTGCTCGGGGTGACGCAGCTGGTGGAAGGCGGCGTCCTGCCCGCAGAGCTCGCACACGGCGGTCAGCTTGGTGATCTCCTCCGCGTGCGCCATCAGGGTGGCGATCGGTTCATAGGGACCTCCGTCGAAGGTCATGCACAATCCCGCCACCGTGACACTGATTCCAGAATCGAGGACCCGGTCGAGCACCGGGACGAGGGCGACACCGAAGAACTGCGCCTCGTCCACCACCATGAGATCCACGCCGCGGCCGTTCAACAGCCCCGGGATTTCCCCGGCCTCGGTGACGGCGTGGGCGGTGTCGCGTAATCCGTCGTGGGAGGCCACCACACTGCGGCCGTACCGGTCATCGAGCGCGTGGGTGACCACGACGACATCGTCGCCCCGCGCCTTCGCCCTCCGGATCCGCCGCAGCAGTTCCCCCGACTTACCCGCGAACATCGGCCCGGTGACCACCCGCAACCGCCCCGCCTGCCCCTCGTGCATGCCCGCACCGTACTACGCCACACCATCACCCTGCTCACGTCCGGACCACGATTCAATAAAATACCTGCCAGGATCCCGGTGGCTCGGTACGGTGGAGGACACACGAGAGCCGAGCAGGTCCGGGCGGCCCCTACCGAGGGGGCGTCGCCGCACCCTCCCGGGGGCGTGACCGGCATCTGCCCGGCCCCGCCACGAGAGGAGCTCATGCCCACCATGACCACCAAGCCCCGATCGACGACCACCAGAGCCTTGCCGCGGACTATCATCGCGGTCCTGGCAGCCACCGGATTACTCGCCGTCAGCGCCTGCACCACCGAGGGTGACGCGCAGAACGGCGAGGACGCCTCCCCTGCCGACCAGACCACCCAGCCAGTGAACACCGCCACAGGAACCGACACCACGACCGAGGCCGCCACCGGTGACGATGAGGCGGAGCTGACCGCCACCGTCGCCAACGCGGACGGCACCGACCTGGGCACCGTGGATTTCAATGAGAACGACGGCGCCGTGCGTGTCGACGTCGAGCTGAGCGGCCTGGAGCCCGGATTCTACGGCCTCCACATCCACCAGACCGGGTTGTGCGAGACCGACAGCGCCGCCCCGGGCGATCCCGACAACACCGGTGATTTCCTCTCGGCCGGCAGCCACCTCGGTTCCGATGAGAATGACCACCCCGACCACGCCGGAGACCTGCCACAACTGTTGGTGAAGGAATCCGGCGACGCCGTCATGACCTTCGAGACCGACCGCTTGACGTTGGCGGACCTGGAGGACGAGGACGGCTCCGCACTGATGATCCACTCCAACCCCGACAACTACGCCAATGTCCCTGATCGTTACGCGGCCGACGGAGTGGATCAGGACACGCTGAACACAGGTGATGCGGGCAGTCGCCTCGCCTGCGGCGTCATCGGAGCTTGACCGGCGGCCGGCGGCCGGCTGACCGGCTGACCGGTTCAGAGGGTCGGCGGGCGTTCCTGCTCGATCACCGCGGTGGCCTGCAGCCC
>CAYSIP010000111.1:0-8464 GCA_964431055.1 uncultured Corynebacterium sp.
GCATGATCGCCCGCAACCTGCGCCTGTACAAGGACAAGAACGTCACCCGTCCGGCACGCAAGCACGGCAACATCCCGCTGTAGGCCGTCGAGCCCGTCTGTCCTGGATGGGGCGATCGTCCCGCCCCGTCCGGGGCATTTCCATGCCCGGTCCCGCGGGCCGCACGCCGCTTTTCCGGTGCCGTTTCAACGGTTCCCGGATCACGACCTAGACTGAGTGACCATGACTGCCTCCTCCCCTGATCTCACCACCACCGCCGGCAAACTCGCGGACCTGCGCGGACGCCTGGCGGAGACTGAGGCCCCGGTGGGAACCGACGTCGTCGAGGCGACGCACGCCGCCGGCGACCTGACCGCCCGGGAGCGGATCGTCCACCTCCTCGACGAGGGTTCCTTCGTCGAGACCGATGCGTTGGCCCGCCACCGGGCCACCGATTTCGGCCTGGACGCCAATCGTCCCGTCACCGACGGCGTGGTCACCGGTTTCGGCACCATCGGTGGCCGCAAGGTCTGCGTCTTCTCCCAGGACGCCTCGGTCTTCGGTGGTCGCCTGGGCGAGGTGCACGGTGAGAAGATCATCAAGATCTACGACCTGGCCACCAAGACCGGGGTGCCGATCATCGGCATCCACGAGGGGGCCGGGGCGCGCGTCTCCGAGGGCGTGGTCACCCTGGCCATGTACTCGAAGATCTTCGCCGCCGCGACGCACGCCTCCGGGCTCATCCCGCAGGTCGCCGTCGTCGTGGGCGAGAACGCCGGGCTCCACGCCATGGCCCCGGTCTTCGCGGACCTGGTCGTCATGGTCGACGACAAGTCCAGCCTGCACCTCGCCACCCGGGACGTGGTCGAGCAGGTCACCGGTGAGCAGGTCACCGCCGATTCCCTGGGCGGGGCCAAGGTCCACGCGACCACCTCGGGCACCGCGCACGCGACCGCACCCAGTGACGCGGAGGCGCTGACCCTGACCCGGGAGCTGCTGGCCTACCTGCCGGTGAACAACCGGGCGGAGGCCCCGCGCACCGAGGTCGAGCTGATGACGGGTGCGGTGGCCGACAACGTCACCGCCACGGACGAGGAACTCGACTCGCTGATCCCCGACTCCCCCGCCGAGACCTACGACCCCCGCGACGTGATCGCCCGGGTCGTCGACAACGGTGACTTCCTCGAGCTGCAGGGTGACTACGCCGCCAACATCATCACCGGCTTCGCCCGCGTGGAGGGCCGCGCCGTCGGCGTCGTGGCCAACCAGCCCGCTGAACTGGCCGGTTGCCTGGACGCACTCGCCTGCGAGAAGGCCGCCCGGTTCATCCGCACCTGCGACGCCTTCAACATCCCGATCGTCGAGTTCGTGGACACCCCCGGTTTCCTGCCCGCCACCGAGCAGGAGCACGGCGGGGTGCTGCGCCGCGGCGCGAAGCTCGCCTACGCCTATGCCGAGGCGGGCGTCGGCAAGATCACCGTGATCACCCGCAGGGCCATCGGCCCGGCGTACGTGGTCATGGGTTCGAAGGACATGGGCGCCGACCTGGTCTACGCCTGGCCCACCGCCGAGATCGCCGTCACCGAGGCCCCCGCCGCCGCCCGCGCCATCCACGGCGAGAAGGCGACCGCGGAGCTCGAGGCCGAATACGCCGAGAAGTACCTCAACCCCTACCTCGCCGCCGAACGCGGGCTGGTCGACGCGGTCATCCCGCCGTCGCACACCCGCGGCCAGCTGGTCGAGGGACTGCGGCTGCTCGACCGCAAGGTCGTCGTCGCCCCCGCCAAGAAGCACGGAAACATCCCCCTCTAAGGAGCACCCGACAGTGACCACAGCCACCCAAGACAAGCCGTTGTTCCACGTGCTCAAGGGCAACCCGGACGCCACCGAGATCGCCGCCCTGACCGCCGTGATTGCCGCCCTGGCCGCCCAGAAGCGCGCCACCGACGACTCCGGTGACCGCAACATGTGGGGCCGCCCCGAGGACCGGTTGCAGCGCCCCGCGCTCTACAACCCGAACGCGTTCCGCAACGTCACCTACTTCTGATGCGCCTCGTCCTGGCCTCCGCCTCCCCCTCGCGCCGCATGATCCTCGAAGCCGCGGGGGTTGAGCCGGTGGCCCACCCGGCCGACGTCGACGAGGACGCCATCCAGACCTCGCTCGCCGACGCCCCACCCGCGCGCGTCGTCGCCGCACTCGCCGAGGCCAAGGCCGACGCGGTGGCGGGGCGGTACCCGGACGACGTGGTGATCGGTTGCGATTCGATGCTGCTGCTCGACGGCGTCCTGCAGGGCAAGCCCCACACGGTCGAGGCGACCGTGGAGCGCTGGCGCGCCCAGGCGGGCAGGACCGCCGAGCTGCTCACCGGCCACTGCATCCGCTTCGGCGATCAGCGCGTGGTCGAGACCGCCCGCACCACCGTGACCTTCGCCCCGGCGTCGGAGGCCGACATCCTGGCCTACGCCCGCTCCGGGGAGCCGTTGGAATGCGCCGGCGCCTTCACCCTCGAGGCCCTCGGTGGCTGGTTCATCGACCGCATCGAGGGCGACCCGTCGTCCGTCATCGGGCTGTCACTGCCGCTGTTGCGCCGGGCGCTCTACTCCTTCGGCTTCGACGCCAGCGAGTTCTGGGACCGCTGAGGGTTGCTGGCCAGGCTTTGAGGGCCGGGGGGGCGGAAAGAGTCGAGTATTAACCCGCCGTCCCCCGCTCCCCGACGTTTCCGCAGGTCGGCGCCCAGCGGGTCGGCAATCACTCCAATATTTGTCACTTTTCCGCGCCATTAACCCACCTACCTCGGGAAAAATCCACCGATCTCGGCCCACAACAGCGGGGCCGTGGAGTAGGCGTACTGGTTCGTCAGATGGTTGCCGTCGCGGTAGACGAAAATATTGCCGATCACCGCGGGGCAGTGCCCGTCCCCGCAGAGCCATTCGGAGGTGTCCACGGCCTTCATCCCCGGGATGGGATCGAGGTATTCCGCCGCCGGGTCGGTCTCCTGGTAGAAGGCGTCGTAGGCCACCCCGCATTCGTAGATGTCCTCGATGTCGAGCACGCACAGGGGAACGCTGAGTTCACTGCCGTCCTCGAAGGTCTTCCACGGGTTGTCACGCAGGCCCACGAAGGGGATGCGCTGCTCGGCGAGGAATTCCCAGAAGGTCGGGTAGGACGCCGGCACCTCCTCGCGGCTGGAGCCGCGTTCGATGAAGGGGCGGGTCGTCGTGGAGATCACCAGGTCGGGGTCGACCTCCGCGAGGCGGGCGGTGACCTGTTCGTTGAAGCGCTGACAGTCCTCATCGAAGACGCCGTCGAGGTCGGTGACAAAGGTGGGACAGCTCTGGCGCACCAGCGGCAGGATGCGGAATCCATGCTCCTGCCCCAGGGCGTTCAACGGCGTGATCCACTGTTCGGCGTGGGAACCGCCGACGAGGTAGACGTCGTAGGTGGAGTTCGGGTCGCCGTAGATGCAGTCCGCGCCGCGTTCATCGAGCGGAAGGACGGTCGGATCGTCGCCGAAGCGGGACATGCAGCCGTCGGTCCAGATCCGGGAGACCGTCGTCGGCCCGAGCAGTTCCGGATGGGGCCGGGGCGCCGCTTTCGGCACCGATGCCCCCGCCAGCGCCGTGGCGCCGGGGTAGCGCACCGGGTCGAGCCGTTCGTCGCCCATGGAGTGCAGGCGCACCTGCCACACGGCCTGCACTGCCAGCAGGCCCACCAGGACCACGGCCAACACGGCGCCACCGGCCGCGCGTCGGCGGGGGGAACGGTACGTCGACAGACCCCGCAGGGCGTCGCGCACCCGACGTTCCCCGGCCACCGGACGCTTGGCGTGCTGCCGCAGCGGCTTCTCGACGACCCGGTGGGTCAGGTCCGCCAGCAGCAGCGAGGCCACCACGACGATGACTCCCAGCAGCAGGTCGGATTCCTCCCGGTCCAACAGCACCAGCGTGACGATCAGCAGCGGCCAGTGCCACAGGTAGAGCGGGTAGGCGATGTCGCCGAGCCAGCGCATGAACCTGTTGCCCAGCACCCCGGCGAGCCTGCCGCCGCCGAGGATGACCAGCACGGCGCCGCCGATCGGGTACAGGGTGGCGGGCCCCGGGAACAGTGCCGCGCCGTCGAGGAAGAAACCCGTGCTCAACACCATGGCCAGGCCTACCCAGGTGAAGACCTCCTTCACCCAGGGCGCCAGCATCACCCGGGAGGCGTAGATGGCGAGCAACCCACCGAGGGTGAGCTCCCACATCCGGGACCACGTCGAGTAGTAGTTCAGCGGCTGGTTGACGCTGTGCAGCCACCAGGCGTAGAGGAAGGACACCACCGTCACCACGGCCAGCAACGGGCCCACCCGGGACGAGAGATCCCGTCCGGTGCGGCGCAGCCAGATGATGACCATCGTCAGCGCGACCGCCATGAGGTAGAACTGGCCCTGCACCGACATCGACCACAGGTGCTGCAGCGGGCTGACCGTTCCGGAGGCGACGTTGTAGTCCGCCTCCTGCGACGCGAGTTCCCAGTTCTGGAAGTACAGGAGGCTGGCGGTGAACTGGTCGACGATCTCCATCCGGCGCAGCTGCGGGGCCAGCGCCATGCCGATCAGCGCGGTCGCACCCAACACCACGACCAGGGCCGGGGTGAGTCTCCGGACGGTGCGCCAGATCGGCCACCACGGGTTGGCGGAGGCGTCCGGACGGGTGGAGTACCGCAGCTGCGAGCCGAGGAAAAAATAACCGGACAACAGCAGGAAGACGTCCACGCCGCCGGACACCCGGCCGACGAAGACGTGGAAGAGAACCACGAAGGCGATCGCGATGCCGCGCAGCCCGTCCAGGTCGTAGCGGTAGGGCACCGTCCGCAGCGCTCTGCCCGTCTCCGTCGTCTTTACCGCGTGCATGTCCCTCTTTCCGCTCGTGAACGCATTTCAGGGTACACACGGGCCCGCCGGATATCCGCTTCCATCACTATGGTGGGAAGGCATGGAAATCAATGACATGCTCGCCCCGCCGCCCGTGGAACTGCCCGCCGACCCGACCGCCGAACTCGACCCGGCCGCCCCGTCGGCGGCGCTGGCCCACCCCGACAGCCCCCTGGTGTGGGCCACCCGGGCGGAAAACGCCATCGCGTCCGCCTCGAACGACGACGAGAAACTCATCGCCTACGCCTACGCCCGCACCGGCTACCACCGCAGCCTCGACCGGTTGCGCGCCAACAAGTGGAAGGGCTGGGGCCCGGTGCCGTGGTCACACGAGCCGAACCAGGGCCCGTTGCGTGCCATCGCCGCCCTGGCCCGGGCCGCGAAGCTGATCGGGGAGGACGCCGAATACGACCGCTGCCGCCAGATGCTCTCCGACGCCGATCCGGACTCGGTGGCACGCCTGCTGGACAAATAGCGCCGCCCGGCTAGGAGCCCTGCGCGGCGCGCTCCACCCGCTCGATGGCCTCCCTGGCCACCAGCTGCTGGATGCCCATGCCCAGTTCGGAGGTGAAGCCGACGCAGGAGCAGTTGATCTCGCCGAGAACGTAGGCGTCGGAGCCGTCGGCGGCGTCGTCAAGCATGAAGTCGGCGGTCCAGATCAACGGGATATTGTCGCCCCCGAGCTTTTCCACGATCACGGGGCGGGCGTCGGCGAAGGTGTCGACGAGGTCCTGCCACGCCTCGGGGCGGTCGTAGGTGTAGCGGGCGCCCGAGTAGAGGGTGGCGGAGAAGTTGTCGCCGCCCTCCGCCGGTTTCTTGTGCACCACGAAGACCGGGTGCGGGCCGACCAGCAGAATGCGGACCTCGCCCTCGACGATGCGGGGCAGGAAGCGCATGTCCACCAGCATGCCGTTGTCGCCGATGATGTACTGGTCGCAGAAGTCCATGAACTCGCCCAGTTCACGGATCTCCGAATGGTTGTCCACGGCCTCCGTGCACCGGATCTTCGTGTCCAGCGGCAGGGCCATGCCCGGTTCGACGCGGGCGGCCAGTTCCTTGTCCACCAGCTGCACGCGCCAGATGCCGGTGCCGGTGGAACCGCGGTTCTGTTTGAGCACCCGCTCACCGTGGGACAGGGACACTGGGAAGGACTCGTGGAAGGCGTCGACGTCGTAGTAGGCGGCCGTGTCCGCGGGCACCAGGCCCGTGTCCGCCAGCTTGGCCAGGGCGTCCTTCGCTCCGTAGGACGTCATCTCCGCCGGGGTGGGCATGCCCACCAGGCCCGCCTCCGACAGCCGGTTCAGCAGATCGAAGTAGCCCTTCTCCCCACCCGGAATATTGCCCGGGTTCACACGGGAGATGTACGCGTCGAAGTTGCGGGAGACATGGAGGAATAGGTCCTCGCTCCACTCGGGACGGAAGTACACGACCTCCGCCCGCCAGCCCGCCTCGCGGATGGCGTTGACGATCGGCACGGTGTCTCTGCGGTGCCCGTCAATGTACTTGTCGGAACCGCCCTCAACCTCGAAGACGACGATGGCCTTATGCACGTCCACCCCTTTCTCGTGTTTCGCCCGGAAAACATGGTCACCAGCAATTTTATTCGACGTCCCACCCAGTCGACGCGCGGCGCGCAGCGGCAGTAACAAAGGCCACAGTCCATGCCCCCGGGTGACCGGAATCCGCACCGCGGCACCCCAGGCACTACCCTTGAGGAAAAACCCCGCGAAAGATCTGACCATCCGGTCCTCTCGCGGATCCGATTTCCTGACCGCCCAAGAAAGAAAGGCGTGAGACCCGTGGCCGCTCCGTTCGACCCGTATCCCCCATTCCAGGAGTATGCCCGGCCAGAGCGGCTGGTGTCCGCCTCCTGGCTGTCCGCCCGACTGGGCAGCCCCGGCCTGCGGGTGGTCGAGTCCGACGAGGACGCCCTGCTCTACGACATCGGACACCTCCCCGGCGCGGTGCGCATCGACTGGCACAAGGACCTCAACGACCCCGTCACCCGCGATTTCATCGACGGTGAGGCCTTCTCCCGTCTGATGCGCGAGAAGGGCATCCACCGCGACGACACCGTGGTGATCTACGGCGATCAGTCGAACTGGTGGGCCGCCTACACCCTGTGGATCTTCGAGCTGTTCGGCCACGAGGACGTCCGTCTGCTCGACGGTGGCCGTGACGCCTGGATGACGGAGGAGCGCGACACCTCCTTCGCGGTGCCCGACTTCCCACCCTCCGAGTACCCCGTTGTCGAGCGCGCCGACCAGCCGCAGCGCGCTTTCGTCCAGGAGGTCCTCGACGCGATCGGCTCCACCGCCATCATCGACGTCCGCTCCCCGGAGGAGTACGCCGGTGACTCCTTCGCCGAGGACGTCCCCCACACCCTGACCGTGCAGCGCGGCGGCCACATCCCGTCGGCGGTGAACATCACCTGGGACCAGACCGTGCGGCCGAACTCCAGCTTCCGTTCCCGCAAGGAACTCGAGGAGATCTTCCGGGGCCTGGATCCGAAGGCGGAGACCATCCTCTACTGCCACCTGGGCGACCGTTCCGCCCACACCTGGTTCGTGCTCAAGTACCTGCTCGGTTTCGACAAGGCCCGCAACTACGACGGCTCCTGGGTCGAGTGGGGCAACATGGTGCGCATGCCGATCGCCCACGGCACGGAGGCCTGAGTTCCCCGCCCCCGTGGCGACCTGCATATTCAGGACGCGACACGCCGAAAATGAGGCGCGAACGCTAACCTGACGGAATGCTCACGTTTTTGTGTGCAAGAATAGTCCCCATGTGTCGTCCGGCCCCGATGGTCGGCGTGCGCCAAGTTCCAGCAAGCCTGCTCAGAAACCAGGAGGGCCAGTAAGTGGCAGTTGAGACCAGAAAGATCACGAAGGTCCTGGTGGCCAACCGCGGCGAGATCGCCGTGCGCATCATCCGCGCCGCCAAGGACGCCGGCATCGCCAGCGTCGCCGTCTACGCCGAACCCGACGTCGACGCCCCGTTCGTGGGGCTCGCCGACGAGGCTTTCGCGCTGGGTGGTCAGACCTCCGCCGAGTCCTACCTCGCGATCGACAAGATCATCGACGCCGCCGCCAAGTCCGGTGCCGACGCCGTCCACCCCGGTTACGGCTTCCTCGCCGAGAACGCCGATTTCGCCCAGGCCGTCATCGACGCCGGCCTGATCTGGATCGGCCCCTCCCCGAAGTCCATCGCGGACCTCGGTGACAAGGTCACCGCCCGCCACATCGCTGAGCGTGCGAACGCCCCGATGGCCCCGGGCACCAAGGACCCGGTCGCCAGCGCCGAGGAGGTCATCGAGTTCGCCAAGGAGTACGGCCTGCCGATCGCCATCAAGGCCGCCTTCGGTGGCGGTGGCCGCGGCATGAAGGTCGCCCACACCATGGACGAGGTCGCGGAGCTCTACGAGTCCGCCACCCGTGAGGCCGTGTCCGCCTTCGGCCGCGGCGAGTGCTTCGTCGAGCGTTACCTGGACAAGGCCCGCCACGTCGAGGCCCAGGTGCTGGCCGACCAGCACGGCAACGTGATCGTCGCCGGCACCCGCGACTGCTCCCTGC